>JANMPX010000138.1:0-3256 GCA_031370085.1 Chloroflexota bacterium
CAAAATAGTGGCTCGATAAGCACCAGGAGCATAGCCGACGCTGTTTGCCGTGAGCGTGATTTGCCCTGGGCCCGTGCCCGACAGCTGATGAAGAACGACTGGGCCTACCCGGTCGCGGCCGACGAGCTGAACCCCAATGACCCGCTCGTCAACACCGCGTCCGAGTACATGTACCAGATGGCGACGATCGCCTACCACACCCTGCACAGCACCCAGACCGTCGTGCTGCCAGCGGACGTGGTGTACAACGGCCAGACCTACAAGGCTGGCGAGCACAAGTTCGCCGTCGATGGCCGCTACTGGACCGGTTTTGACCGGCTCAACCCGATCGAGGGCCCGGCCCGCGAGAAGGCCTGGACCGGAACCGCCCATGCGCTCATCGCTGAGCTGGGAGTCGGCAGCGTCACCGCCTCGACCCTGCAGATGGGTCTGGCATTGGCCGGGCTGCTGGCCGGCATCGGCGCAACCTTCCTGCTCACCGGCACTGGCCTGGTGTGGGCGACCCGCGCCGAAGAGGCACGGGTGCGCGTACAGGAGCGAGCAACCGTCAGCGCCTAGCGATCGAACGGGCCGGGTGAAAGCCCGGCGCGACGACGAGCGAGGAGCCCGTCCTGTTCGGCGAGTGGTCCACGTGGACACTCCCGGCGGCGAGGCTCCTCTGCTTTACGAGGTCAGGGCCCCTTCGGCTCGGGCTCGGCCACGTGTCTCCAGTAGCGCCGCAATCGGTCTGTGGCGGTGTGCTCGGCCCGCGCCAGCGACGCTCGACACCAGCCACTCCAGGCGAGGACCGCCAGGAGCCAGGCGGCGAACGTGAGCGGAACGATAATCCCAAACGTTACGAAGACCTCACGTGGTGAGGTCAGGTGGTGTTGGACGATCACCGCGGCAACAGCAACCAGCCACCCGATCGTCATCGCCGCCGATACGCGACGAGCGAGGCCCGCGAGCGCGGAATCGACCTCGGCCGCCCGCGGCCAGACATCAGGTTCATGAGGGGCAGGTCTGAGGATGAGCCGAGCCGCCGTCAGGATGGCGTAGGCGACCCACCCTGCGGGGAGCAGGAAGTGGAATGCCGCATGGACTGGCGGATCCAGCCGGAGGAGCAGCGGCAGACTTGCGTAGCCGGCAACGACACTGAAACCAATCAGCGCTCGCACCACGATGCCGTTCAACGCTGCGATCACCGGAGCATCGGTGAAGGCTCGCGGATCGCCCGCGCCAGTCGGACCGGCGGTGTTCATTCGCACGCGCCCCCTGCAGCCAGTTGCCCTTCCATGGTAGGCCACCGTTGATGACGCCGCGTTGCGGACCCCCGCATGGAGCGTTGCGAATGGGAGCTGGGCCGCTACTCCTTCCACGCTGGTGCCCGGCTGAACTTCCCGATCAGCGTGGGCGCCGGCGTCGGCCTGGGCGAAGCCTGAGCCGGCGCCACGCGGAGCCCGGAGCTAGCGGACCAGATCGGCCTTCTTGGCTTCGAACTGCGCATCAGTGAGCACTCCGGCGGCGTGCAGGTGCTCCAGGGCCTGGAGCCCGGCCGTGTTCGTTCGGTCGCCAGCAGCATCGGCGCCGATTGCGGTTGCGGGGCCTTCACCGCGCGGATCCACGAGGTCCGCGGGCGCCTCCTCGACCGGCCGTGTATTGGGCTCATGCGACGCAACCAGCGGCTCGTCCTGCGGCATCTCGGCCTCGAACATCCCAGGAAACTCGTCCTCCAGCGCGCTCGCGACGTCACTGAACAGGTCCACCGGGTCGTAGTGCTCCGCGACGTCGTCCGGCGATAAGAGCGACTGCCAGCCTGCGGGGTCATCGTTCAGCACCCGCCCCTCGAACTGGCCGTGCGGAGTGAGGCTCAGTTGCTCATCTTCCGAATCCTCGACGAGGAGCCCGCCAACCTCGGCGGCGAGCGCCGCGGCGTCCGCCTCGAAGGCCCGCACGAGGGCCGCGGCGGAGGCGTGGCCGCGTGCCGCGTATTCCAGGGCGAGGAGATGGAGCTGTTCTGCAGCATTCGGTCGCGAATCGGCCTGCTTTGAATCCACGACCTGCTCCTTGCGCGGAGGCGACGATAGGTGTCGGGTTCATCTGTCGGTCTGATGATGGAGCCGAAGGAGGGACTCGAACCCTCGACCGACGGTTTACGAAACCGTTGCTCTACCACTGAGCTACTTCGGCCCGATGACGGTAGGGGCGGAGTCTACCAGCGACCCCAATTGGAGTCACCGAGGCTACTTCGGCGGAAGGGCGCCGTGGAGCAGCTTTTGGCG
This sequence comes from Chloroflexota bacterium, assembly GCA_031370085.1. Taxonomy (GTDB): domain Bacteria; phylum Chloroflexota; class Limnocylindria; order QHBO01; family QHBO01; genus CF-167. Next base: position 2,262 of record JANMPX010000138.1, read on the forward strand.
CCTCGCAGCGGGATCTGACCGAACTCCACTTCGGGCCCCGGCAGTGGGCTTGCCGGCAGGTCGCGGCGATGAGGCGACCACGTCGCGGTAGTACACGCACACGTCGCTCAGCGGGCAAGCCTCGCAGGTCGGTCGCCGGGCATGGCACACCTCCCGGCCATGGCGGATCAGCTCCACGTGAAACGGGTAGACCTCCTCTGGCCGCAGCGACGCCTCGAGGAGGTCGTGCGCACGCACGACATCGGTTCTGGGAGGCAGGAGCCCGAGCCGCGAAGCAACGCGGAAGACATGCGTGTCTACCGGCAGCGCCGGTCTGCCGAAGGCGAAGAGCAGCACGATCGCCGCCGTCTTCGGGCCGATCCCCGGTAGCCGGCCCAGCCAGGCCTTTGCCTCCGCCAGCGGCAGCGTCGCCAGGAACGAGAGATCGAATGGCGCGTCAGCGGTCGCCTCGCGCACCTCGGCCAAGACCGACTGGATGCGGGGCGCCTTGACATTGGCCAGGCCGCCGGGTCGGATCACCTCCACCACCTCGTCGGTAGGTGCGGCGAGCACGGCAGCCCAGGTTGGGTAGCTCGCTCGCAGCCGCTCGAATGCCCGCGCCGAGTTGGTGTCTGAAGTGTTCTGCGACAGGATCGTCAGGACCAGCTCGGCGGTAGCATCCAGGCGGGCAGCGCTCCAGGCCGGATGGTCGTATCGCTCACCGAGCCGATCGAGCACGACCGTCACGCACGCTCGACGGCGGCGCCGGTCAGCCGCCAGCTGCTGGCGGCTTGGAGCAGGCGCGCGGCTCATCGGAGGAAACGCACCTAGTCCTCGATCCGACGCAGCTTCCTGGGGCGCTGGCCGAACATGCGGCCCACGACCGAGGGCAGTCGTTCGGGCTCGGCAGAGATGACGAGCCAATCCTCGACCTGCTGGCCGGGCCGATAGCGCGAGTTCACGTGCTTTGCGACGTAGTAGGCAAACCCATTGGAGCGCCACGCATCGAGCCAGGG
>JANMPX010000186.1:0-3648 GCA_031370085.1 Chloroflexota bacterium
AGCGGCCGTCGCCGGGCAATCGCGATGCTGGCTGCCAGGTTTTCGGCGGACTTGCGGGCGAATCGGTCCAGCCCCTCGAGCGTCTCCACCGACAGGCGAAACAGGTCTGCCGGCTCGTTCAGCAGGCCGCGCTCGACGAGCTGGACGACCACCGCGTAGCCGGCACCCTCCACGTCCATCCCGCCGCGACCGGTGAAATGCAGCAGGCCGCCGATGCGCTGGGCCGGGCACCACGGGTTCGGGCAGCGCCAGGCGACCTCGCCTTCACCACGCTCCGCCGCCGTCCCGCAGACCGGGCAGGCGGCGGGCATCTGCCAGTTCGTCTCGCTCCCGTCGCGAGCATCGATCACCGCGCTCACCACCTCGGGGATCACGTCGCCGGCGCGCTGCAGCACGATCGTGTCGCCGACGCGCAGGTCCTTGCGCCGGATCTCGTCGATGTTGTGGAGCGTGGCATTGCGCACCGTGGTGCCGCCCACCACCACCGGCGTCAGGCGCGCCACCGGGGTCAGGATCCCGGTACGGCCGACCTGGACCTCGATCCCCTCGAGCCGCGTGGTGACCTGCTGCGCCGGGAACTTGTAGGCGGTCGCCCAGCGCGGGGCGCGCGCCACGAAGCCGAGCCGTTGCTGCTGCTCGACCGAGTCGACCTTGATGACGATCCCATCGGTCTCGTAGTCCAGTGCGCGGCGCGCCTCGGCCCACTGCTCGGTGTAGGCGATCACCGCGTCGATCCCCGCCACTCGCTCGGCGTGGGGGTTGACCGGGAATCCGAGCTGGCGCAGCAGTTCGAGCGACTCCCAGTGCGTCGCCAGGCCGGGCACGCCGACCAGCTGGTAGGACCACAGCGACAGGCGACGCGAGGCGGTCACCGCGGGGTCCTTCTGGCGCACCGATCCGGCAGCGGTGTTGCGCGCGTTGGCGTACAGCGGCTTTCCCTGGCGCTCGAGCTCGCCATTCAGGGCGGCGAAGGCGCCGCGTGGCATGTAGACCTCGCCCCGCACCTCGAGTCGCTCCACCGGCGGGTCGGCCCGCAGCCGCAGGGGGATCGCCCGAACCGTGCGCAGGTTGGCGCTCACATCCTCGCCGGTCGAGCCGTCGCCACGCGTCGCGCCGCGCACGAAGCTGCGCCCCTCGTAGCGCAGGCTGGTCGCCAGTCCATCGATCTTCAGCTCGCAGATATAGACGACCGCTGGATCCGTCTCCCCGAGGCCAAGGCCGCGTCGCACGCGGCCGTCGAAGTCGCGCAGCTCGTCGTGGCCGAAGGCATTCCCCAACGACAGCATCGGCGTCTCGTGGCGGACCTCGACGAAGCCTGCCGAGGGCAGCGCCCCGACGCGCTGGGTCGGCGAATCGGGAATGGCCAGCCCGGCGTGCGCCGCCTCCAGCTCGGTCAGCTCGCGCAGCAGCCGGTCGTACTCGGCGTCCTCGATGACCGGTGCGTCGAGGACGTAGTAGCGGTAGTTGGCGTCGTCGATGGCGGCCCGCAGCTCGGCGGCACGGGTCGCGGGGTCAGTCGTCGTCATCGGCCTCTGCGTCGTCGGCTCCGGTGAACCAGGCCCGCAGGTCGGCGGTGTGCTCACGGTAATGATCCGATCCGTCGTCGCGCAGCACCTGTTCCAGGGTGTCGCCCTCGCCGGTTCGCTCGTCCAGGGTCTCGGCATCAACCACGCGCAGACGCGCAAGCAGCGCCGCGTAGGCGACCTCCTCGCGCTGGAGGATGGTGCGCAGGTCGGTCTCGGCGGCGACGCGGGCGACCACCGCGTTGGTGGCCTCCACGTCCGGCTCGTCACGCCCGAAGCTGTCCAGCTCACCCTGTTCGGCCCGATGCAGGGCTTCGGTGGCGTGACCGGCCCAATAGCCGAGGTGGGCCACCACCTGCGCGGCGCTCCACTCGCCGACCAGGCCGGGCGCCGTCAGCAGGCCAGGGTCGACGTCGGCCAGGGCTGCGCTGAATTCGGCGCGAGCCTCCTCCAGCTCCCGCACCAGGTCGTCGACCGCGCTCGGTCGTTCCTTGGTCATGGCCGGTGCTCCTTTGTCATGCTGCTATGCCCGCTCCAGCCCAGCGTACGCCGCGATCAGCTCCTTGACCCCCTCTTTGGGGAAGGTCACGGTGACCCACTCGTCCCCTTTCTCCAGGCGGCTGGCCAGCACCGTCCCCGCCCCGAAGCGCCGATGCATGACCTTGTCGCCCGCCTGCCAGGCCGGTTCGCCACCGGGCGGCTCCGCTCGTGCGGCCGGGGCGCTGAAGGCACCGCTGCCCAGGTCCAGCTCCGCACCGGGCTGGTAGCGGGTCCCGGTCACCCGCGCCCGCGCGGCATCGAGCTGTTGGCCGATCGGTGGGCCGGCCGGCGCCGCCATATCGGGTAGCGAGACCGGTCGCAGCGGCTCGCCGCCGCGCCGTTGCGGCGCGCGATAGCCGCCGGGGAGCCAGGCATCGTTGTCGGTGCCACGTGGCTGCCAGCCGCCGGCTGCGCCCCGCGCACGCCGCGTGCCGCTCCCCTCGTCGCGCTCTATCGAGAGCAGCTCCTCGGGAAGCTCCGCCAGGAAGCGCGACGGCTCGCTCTGCGCGCCGACTCCCCAGGTCGAGCGGTGATGGGCATGCACCAGGTAGAGCCGGTCCTTGGCCCGGGTCATGCCGACATAGGCCAGGCGGCGCTCCTCCTCCAGCTCGCGATCGTTGTCGAGGGCGCGGCGGTGCGGCAGCAGGCCCTCCTCCAGGCCAACCATGACGACGACCGGGAACTCGAGCCCCTTGGCCGCGTGCAGCGTGATGAGGGTCACTCGGTCGGGCCGATCCTCCAGCTCGTCCTGGTCGCTCACCAGGGCGACCTCCTCGAGGAAGCGCTCCAGCCCCTCGGGTACCGCCAGCTCGTCGAACTCCGCGGCGTGGTTGCGCAGCTCGAGCAGGTTGGTCCAGCGCTCCTCTCCCTCGTCGGTCCCGTCCTGGAGCTGTTCGCGCAGGCCAGCCCCTTCGTACACCGCGTCGAACAGCGCCGAGGGCGGGCCGTTCGCCGCCAGCTGAGCGAAGCCTCGCACCAGCTCGGCGAAACCGGCGAGCGAGGTCCGCGCCCGCGGGGAGAGGTTCGGGTTGCCGCCGGCCTGCTCGACCGCCTCCCAGAGGGTTCCCGCCCGTGATTCGGCTGCGGCACGCAGCTCCTCCATCGTCTTCTCGCCGATCCCGCGAGGGGGCACGTTCACGACTCGCTCCAGCGCCACCCGGTCGGCGGAGTTGCGTGCCAGCCGGACATAGCCGAGCGCGTCCTTCACCTCGCGGCGCTCGTAGAAGCGGGTCCCGCCGACCAACTGGTACGGGATCCCGAAGCGCACGAACGCCTCTTCCAGCACGCGGCTCTGGGCGTTGATGCGGTACGCCACCGCGATCTCGCCGTAGCGCAGAGCGCCGTCCTCGTCATCGGCGCGGCGGGTGAGGATGCTGTTCAGCGAGCTGCGTCCTCCGCCGGCCAGGCGCTCCACCTGGCGGGCCACAAACTCGGCCTCCTCGTACTCGTTGTAGGCGTCGAAGACCGCGATCGAGGTGCCGGCCCCGCGTTCGGTCCATAGCTTCTTGTCCTTGCGACCCGCATTGCGGCTGACGACCGCGTGGGCGGCATCCAGGATCGTCTGGGTGGAGCGGTAGTTCTGCTC
>JANMPX010000201.1:0-11027 GCA_031370085.1 Chloroflexota bacterium
AAGTGTTGCGCCCAGCGCCGCGCCGCCGCGCCCGCGGCCGCGGATTCCCCGGCGAGCAGGTGGCGCGCCACCTCCCCGTTGCGGCAGCCGGAAAGGCCCAGCAGGTGGCCGCGCCCCTCGGCGAGCGCGGCCTCGACCAGCGCGCGCTCGAAGATGGGGTACTGCTTCTCCCCGGCCAGGTGGCCGCGGCTGGCGAGGCGCGAGAGGGCGGTGTAGCCGTCCGCATCGCGGGCCAGCAGGACGAGATGATCCCCGGGGATCGGGCCGGCATGCAGCTCGCCGGGCCAGCCCCGGCTGGCCCGCTCCCCACGGTACGGGTCGTTCAGCTTCCGCCCACGACGGGCGAGGCGCAGCTCGCCCTCGTCACGCGGGATCGTCAGCTCCAGCCCGATGATCGCGGTGACCGGCGCCATCCCGGCTCCCTGGGCAGCATCGGTGCGGGTCTGGGCAGCCGCCTTCGACAGGCGAACCGCGGCATAGAGGCCAGCGTGGTCGGTGACCGCCAGGGCCGGCAAGCCGAGCCGGGCAGCCGCGGCGATCAGCTCCTCGGGGTGGCTTGCCCCATCCAGGAAGCTGAAGTTGCTGTGCGCGTGCAGCTCGCAGTAGCCGTCCGGTGTGTCCATTGGACAGCGAATGATAGAACGTATGTTCTAGTCTGCCAAGCCCCTGGCGGCCCCTGTACCATGCAGGCATGGGACAGATGGCACGACTGCAGGCCGCCGCCGGCGATACCGACGCCTACGTCGCATCTGCCCGGCCGTCGCCCGGGGCACCCGTCCTGCTCCTCCACACGTGGTGGGGCCTCAACGAGGTCATGCGCGACCTGGCCGACCAGTTGGCTGGCGACGGGTTCACGGTCATGGCGCCGGACCTGTTCGACGGCACCGTCCTGACCACGATAGAGGATGCCGAGGCGTACACCACCGCGATCGAGCAGGGCGGCGGCGGGCCGGGAGGGCTAAATCCCGACCGCATCATGGGACGCGTCCAGGCCGCGCTTGACCATCTCCTGGCGCACCCGGACGTCCGCGGCGACCAGGCCGCGATCATCGCCCTGAGCTTCGGCGGCTGGTACGGCAGCCAGGTGGCAGCGGCGCGCTCTGATGTCGCTGCCTTTGTCTCCATCTACAGCGACGTCTACGAGGCGCCCGGCGGAGCTGCCTACCTCGGCCATTTCGCTCAGGACGACCAGTTCGTCGACTCCACCCGGGTGGCGGACATGGAGAAGACGCTCGGCGAGGGCAGCGCGGCGCACGTCTACCCCGGCGCGGAGCACTGGTTCATGGAGCCGGACCGGCCCGAGTACAACGAGGAGGCGAGCGAGCTCGCCTACCGCCGCACGGTCGAGTTCCTGCGCGCCCACCTGACCTGAAGGGCCCTGGCGAGCGTCGGCGCAGCGAATCAGCGAGGCGTCAGGGCGCCCGAGGTCCAACCGATCGCTGATCCCGCGCTGGCCGCTGAACCGGCGTACTCGCCCCGATCACGCCCCGGCCACTCGCAGGGTTCGCCGGTCAACCACAACGAATACGGCCAGCAGGATCGCCACCCCGGCCCCCACCTTCGCCAGCACGGCATAGCTGGCCGCGGCCACCACCAACCCCGAACCGAGGCTCGCCAGGGCGGCGACGGTCCAGACCACGGCATCGCTGGCGCCCTGCAGACGCGCCCGATCGCGCATCGGCGCCTCCGAGACGAGCAGCGAGCTGCCGGCCACGAAGCCGAGATTCCAGCCGACCCCCAGCAGGAAGAGCGGAATCGCCAGGCCGGCGCCCCCGCCGTCAGGGAAGACCGCCGCCATGAGGCCCGCCGCTGCCAGCACTGCGAAGCCGGTCAGCACCATGGCGTTTGCTCCGAAACGAGCGGTCAGTCGCCCTGACAGCGGCGAGAAGGCGAACATACCGAATGCATGAGCGCTGATGACGAACCCGACCGTCTCGAGACTGTGGCCCATGGCGTGAAGGTGGAACGGGGTCATGGTCATGATCAAGGTCATCACCAGCTGGCTGGTCACCAGCGCGACCAGGGCGGTGCGGCCCTGCGGTCGGCGCAGCAGGTCCGCCAGCAGACGGCGTGAGGAGGTCGCCCGCTCGCCGACCATGCGCTTTGGTTCGTCGAGGTGCGGCTGCGATGGAGCCGACGGGCCGAGCAGGGCCACCACCAGCGCCGCGACCAGGAAGACGAGCGCCATGGCGAAGCCACCGGCTAGGGCAGACAGCCCAATCGAGGGTGCGATCGCGCCGGCCGGACCGACCAGGTTCGGGCCGAGCACGGCACCGATGGTGGAGCCCCACACCACGAGGCCCAGCGCACCCGCCTTCCGTTCTGGCGGGTAGAGGTCGGCGGCGGCGTAACGGGTCAGGTTCATGGCCGCGTTGCCAAAGCCGACCGCCACCGAGGCGATCAGCAGGAGAAGGATCGAGCCGGCCACCACGGCACCGACCGCCAGCGCCCCGCCCGCAACGGCGATGCTGATCCCCAGCACGAGCCCGGTCCGGCGATCGCGGCGCGCCATGACCGACGAGAGCAGGCCAGCTGCGATCGCGGTGCCGGCCACCGCGGTGGCGCTCGGCCAGCCGCTTGATCCCGCGTAGCCGGTGATCTGCGGGGCGGCCAGGGTGGCGACGGTGAAGGTCGCGATGTAGGCGATGCTGACCAGCGCCGCGGCGCTGAAATAGGTGGCGAGCGCCCGGGAGCGATGCTGGTCGATATCCGGCGCGGGCGGGGCATGCATCGCGCGGATGATACCCGCGGCGCTCTACGAGGCTGGGGCATGATCCTCCGCATGGCGCCTCCGAATGCACCGATGAACCAGCCACGCGGCAGTTGGCTCGGCCCGCTGGTCGAACGGCCGTTTCGGCTGCTGTGGATCGGCCAGACCGGATCGGCAGCGGGCGACGCCCTGATCCCAGTGGCGGTCGCCTTCGCCGTACTCCAGGTCGGCGGCACGGCGGGTGACCTGGGGATCGTCTTTGCCGCCTTCACGGCTGCCCACGTCGTGCTGGTGCTGGCTGGCGGCGTGTGGGCCGATCGGCTGCCGCGCCAGCTGATGATGGTCGCCTGCGACGCGGTGCGTGCCGTGGCGGAGGTGATCCTTGCCGTGCTCCTGCTCAGTGGCACCGCGCATGTCTGGCACATCGCGGTGGGCGCAGCGGTGATCGGCGCGGCCAGCGCCTTCTTCCTGCCCGCCAGCAGCGGGTTGATCCCACAGGCGGTCAGCCCGGGACGCCTCCAGCAGGCCAACGCGCTGATGGGCCTCTCGCGCAATGCGACCGGCATCTTCGGCCCGCCGGTCTCCGGACTGCTGATCGCGCTGTCCAAGGGCACCGGCGTCGTGTTTCTGGTCGACTCGGCGACCTTCGCGATCAGCGCCGTCTCGCTGCTCATGCTCCGCCTGGCTCCCGTCGAGGCCAGGTCGGAAGAGCCTCAGCGTTTCTTCGCCGAGCTGGCCGCGGGCTGGCGCGAGGTCGCCTCTCGCCCGTGGATCGTGGCGGCAATCTGCACCTTTGCGGTCACCAACATGGCGGCAGCGCCCTTCATCATCCTGGGCCCGGTGGTCGCCCGGGATTCCCTGGGCGGCGCGGCGGCCTGGGGGCTGATCCTGACCGGCGGAGGGATCGGCGGGCTGATCGGTGGCGTGCTGGCGCTGCGTTTCCGTCCCAAGCGGCCACTGCTGGTGGGGTTCGCGATCAGCGGCGCCATGTCATTGCCACCGCTGGCGCTGATTGGTCCCCTTCCCGTGCTGGTGATCGCCGCCGGCACAATGCTCTCGTGGACGGCGATCCAGCTGTCGAACACCTGGTGGTTCACCATGCTCCAGCAGCACGTCCCCGAGCACGCGCGCTCGCGGGTCAGCAGCTACGACTGGCTCGTCTCGCTCGTCTTCCAGCCGCTCGGCTTCCTGCTGGCCGGGCCCCTGGCCTCCCGGATCGGCCTCACCTGGACGCTCCTGGGCGCGGCCGTGCTGGGGCTGGCGGGGAACTACGGCGTGCTGCTGGTGCGCAGCGTGCGCGAGGTGCGCTGGGTCGACGATGCCGCCCCCGCGGTCAGCGCCGCGGACTGACCGCCCCGACTACGGCCAGTAGCCGGCTGTCCAGGTGACCGATGCCAGCTTGGCCTGGCCGGCGACCGTTGGGTGGAAGTAGTCCCGCGTCGACACATCCGACGCGGCAAAAACGGTGTTGAAGACGGCGTTCCGGTCGAAGTGGCACTGCGTGGCGTACGCCACGCAGACCTGCGCCAGCACGGTGTTGAAGTCGACGTTGCGCTGGCGAACCGCCTCGCGGCGAGCGACATCGGCGTCGGCGGTGGAAAGCGGGTTCGCGAGCAACGACTGGCAGACATTGAAGGCTGCCCAGGTGGTGCGCGCCGAGCCGTTGTCCTTGAAGAGCTCCCACAGGTGATAGACGTTGGGGATGCTCACCACGTAGACATTGGCCGATGGCAGGCCGCTGGTGATCGTGTTCATGGCAGCGGTGAACTGGGTGCGGAAGGTGTCGACGCTGGTCATGGCGTCCACCGTCGAGGTGCACAGGTCATTGCCGCCCATCAGTGCGGTGACGTAGTGGACCTTCTGCCCCACCGCGATCTGCATCTGGCCCGCCAGGTCGACCATCTTGGCGCCGCTCTTGGCGTCATTCAGGTTGTGGCTCTTGATTGCCGGGTTCAGCTGCAACAGGCGCGTGTAATGGCTGTTCACCGAGGTGGAGGTGCCGGTCGACCAGGAGGCCGATGGGTTGTCGATGTACGGGAACCAGCTGGTATTGAAGGCCCGCGTGATCGAGTCACCCGTGGAGGCCATGGAGCTCGGGTAGCTGACGGCACCTGCCGCCGAGGGCAGCATGACGGCGACCGCGAACAGGAAGCTGGTGAAGACGGCTCGACGACGCAGGGCGCGCATGGTGACCTCTGGCTGCGGCAATGCGGGAATCCTAGTCCCAGCCGCCGCGCGTGCCAAGCCCTTGCGGGGCGGCGCCCGGCTGCTAGGATCGCCCGCACCAAACGGTGGAGCAGGAGGATCGATGAACGCGCGAGTGGTCTTGACCGTGATCGCGGCCGCGGCGCTCAGCGCCTGCAGCAGCACCCCGGCGGGCTCAAGGGCGACCTCGCCCCAGGCCTCGGTGGGTGGAGGCGGCTCTCTTGCGGCGACTCCGGGCGCCTCCGCAGCGGGGATTTCGGTGGATCTCGTGTTCAGCGGGACGCTGTCGTTCGTCGCAAAGGGTTCAGCCGGACGATGCTCGGGAGTGACGAGGAGTGACGGCTCCGTCAGCTTCGGTTTCGAGGCAACCGAGGCGGACTACCCGGGCCTCGGGACCGACTACTCGATGGCGAACCTGCAAGGTGAGTATGTGGACATCAAGTGGCTGGTGGACGCATCCACCGCCTACGGAGAATCGCTGGAGACCCCCATCGTCCTCTCCGCCGACCACCATTCCGTTCGGATCGATAGCGATCTCGCGCCGGGCTCCGTCGGAGGTGGCCCCGTCGCCGGTCCGGAGCATGTGAGCGGTACCATCACGTGCCCGTGACGGCGCAGCCGGCGTGATCAACCTATATGGGCTGATGCCCAGTTCGACCACCGCCCGATTTGACACTCACCAGGAGGACTGATGAACGCTCGACGGCATCAATGGACGACCCTGGCGGTCTTGACCGTGATCGCAGCCGCGGCGCTCAGCGCCTGCAGCAGCACACCGGCGGGCTCGACGGCGACCTCGCCCCACGCGTCTGTGGGTGGAGGCGGCTCCACTGCCCCGACCTCGACGCCCACCGCAGCGGCGGTCTCGGTGGACCTCGTCTTCACCGGGACGTTGCCCTTGACGGCGAAGGGCTCTGCGGGGCAGTGCACGCTCGGACACAGCCTGGCCGATGGATCGATCCTGTTCGGGTTCGGGGCAAAAGAGGCCGACTACCCCGGTCTCGGAGACGGCATCTACCTGAACGAGGAGCCTGGTAGCCTGGTGCTGAAGTGGCTCAGCTCAGTGGTCCCATCTCTCACGTTTCTGACCGACGGCCAGGGCTTCACCTATTCGTCCGATCACAAGTCGATCACGATCGACGCCGACCTCCAAAGCAACGTCCCGGAGCACGTCAAGGGAACGATCAACTGCCCCTGAGATGATCGTGCGAACCGCCGGGTCAGAGATCGGCGGCGAGCGCCTCCAGCACCGGCAGATGCTCGGTCGAGCCATCGGGTGCGAGCGGGATGATCGCCACGTGGTCGACGCCGGCCTGAGTGAGCTCTGCGAGGCGCTGGCGGAGCGCGGCCACGTCGCCCCAGGCAACCATGGCGTCGACCAGTCGGTCGCTCCCCGGCTTCTCCCAGTCGGCGTCCGCGAATCCCTGTTCCGCCCAGCAGGCCTGGTAATTGGGAGTCCGCAGGTAGGGTCCCAGGTAGGCCCGCGCGGCGATACGGGCTGGCTCCGGATCGGCCTCCAGGACAGCCGGCATGCTCACCGCCAGCAGCGGTCGCTCCCGCCGTGCTTCGGCCGCAGCGCTGTCCAGCACCCGCCGCATCCACGTCACCCGTTGGGAGGTGACCAGGTACGGGAAGGCCCCATCTGCATCGGTCGCTGACAGGCGGAGCATTCGTTCGCGCAGGGCGGCGAGCAGGACGGGCGGCTCCGCGGATCCTGCCACCATCGGTCCGCGGTAGATGGCAGCGCGATACGCGGCCAGGTACTCACGCATCCGGGTCAGCGGCTTGTCATAGGTGTGGCCACGCAGCCGCTCCGCCAGGTGCGCATGGGAGACGCCGAGCCCCAGTACGAAGCGCCCATCGGTCGCCTCCTGGAGGGTCATCGCCGCCATGCGGGTGGTCTGGGCGTCGTGCCCCCAGATGCTCACGATGCTGGTTCCGAGGCGCACCCGGCGTGTCTCGCCGGCCAGCAGCCCCAGCAGCGTGAACGGCTCGCGCCCGACCGTCTCGGGGACCCACAGCGTCCCGTAGCCGAGCTCGTCCACCCGGCGGGCATAGGCACGCGCAGCCTCGATTGAGAAGGTGTCCAGGTGCCCCCAGGCGCCGAGCCGTCCGAGGTCGGTCGAGGTCACGCGCTGGTGAACCGATAACGCACGAACAGCTCGTCCTCCGACCGGTGCACGCTCACCAGCTCACCCTCGCGCGGGTGCTCGGCCCACGGCGAACCGCCCGGGATCGGAGCGATCATCGGCAGCGCATTGGTGCCCAGCAGGCGGGCGCCGATGGTCCAGTACAGCTCGTCGATCAGCCCTTCGGCCAGGAACGCGGCGTTCAGGTGCGGGCCCCCCTCCAGCAGCACCGAGCCGATGCCGGCCGCCGCCAGGCGCTCCAGCAGCCACGTCGGTCGCACGTCGAGCGTGGGCGCTGCCCAGGTCTCGACGCCCGGCAGAGGCGTGTCCACGTAGGGGCTGCGCGATCCCACGGCCAGCACGCGCGGCTGATCGGCGTACTCGAAGAAGCGCCGGTCGGTCGGCACGCGACCTCCTCCGGCGATCAGGACCGCGAGTGGCTGCGGCGTGCGGCCGGCTGCCACCCGGGCGGTCGAGGCGGCATGGCCGAGGTGGGAGTAGAAGTCGTCGGCTCGCAGCGTGCCGACGCCGCTGGCGACAGCGTCATAGGCGACGCGGTAGCGCTGCATCAGCTCGCGATCAGCACGGCCGGAGAGCCCGTCCGCATGACCGCCGAGCTGCGCCCGTCCATCGATGCTGGTCACCATGTTGAGCCCGACCATCGGACGGTTGTGCGGGGCGGGCGGCAGCGTCAGGTCGCTGAAAGATGCATCCAGGTCGAGGTCGTTGGCAGGATCGGGCCAGAGGCGGTCAACGAGGTGGGTCGGCATGCGTCGATGGTACGCGGGATCGGCCCGGTTGTTCTTCCCAGAGATAGTGAGACATGGGGGGCCACCGCGTCCCCGCCGAGCGGCGTGGTGGTGCTACTTCTCAGCTGCGGGGGCGTATGCCCCGCCGGCAAGCGCGTCCGCGGCTTGCCGCAGCCTAATGCTCACCCGCGGGGAGGTAGGTGGTCGCAGCAGGCCCCGGCCGCCGTGCACTGGCCGTACGCCCCCGCGCGTGAGAATTACGCCGCACGGGGAGGCACCGGCGGACGGTACCTACGGACGGCACAGACTGCACCGACCCGTCGGCTGCGAGTTCATCCCCGCCCTGGCACACCGGCCGGGCTGGCTCGCCGAGCGGATGGCCACCTGTCCTGTGCCCAGGTCCCACAAACCTCAGGTAGAGCTACTAGTCGAAGATGCGCTCCAGGTGCCAGGTGCCGCGTAGCTCGTCGAGGTAGACGGTGCACAGCAGGCCGTCGCGCGTGACCAGCTTGAAGTAGGCGCGCACGGTGGGGGTGCGCCACCAGTCGTCGTCCACGCGCCAGCGGTTGCAGATCCCCACCTCGCCATGCGTCTCGCCGTCCAGGCGCAGGCGGAGCGGGGTGCCATCGGCATCGGTCTCGACCTGGATGAGGGGATGGTCGAGGTAGAGACGGGTCATGACGAACCGATCTCCACCAGGCGTGACCGTCGTTCGGGAAGCGACGCGCTCGGACGGTCGTGGCTGGCCCCCCACAGGCGGCCCGCGCCGAAGCGCATGGTCAGCCGCTCCAGTGACCAGCGCCGCTCCAACCAGCGTCCGACCCGCGCCTCGAACGCCGACAGCTGCCGAGCGGCGGGATCGGCCAGGCGGTCGAAGGTCAGGCCGATGGCGATGATCCGCGGGTCCTCTTCCGTGTGTCGATCCCGGGTTGCCTGCTCCAGGCGACCGATCAGCAGGCGTGCCATCCAGTCCGGCTCCAGCGCCGGCTCGGGAAAGGCCAGCTCCACGCGCAGGTCCGGGGCATCCTCCAGGCTGAGGTTGAGGGTCGCGCGGCCGGGCGCCAGGTGGCGGGCACGCAGGGTGTCGCACAGCTCCGCGGCCAGGCGACGGAGCGTCAGGGCGATCTCGGTGACCCCTTCCGCCGGCGGCTCGAAAGCCGCGCGGGCGGCCAGCTGCTCCGGGCGGCGGCGGGGAACCAGCGGGCGCGGATCCTCGCCGCGGGCGAGCTGCTGGAGCCGTTCGCCGACCGCGCCGAACTGCGCTCCGACCGCGGAGCGGGGAAGCGCAGCCAGCTCACCCATCACGGTCAACCCGAAGAGGGCGAATCGGGCCCGGGTGGCCGAGTCGGTGGGAAGCAGGTCCAGCGGAAGAGGGGCGAGGAAGGCGGCTGCGTCTTCGGCGGGGAGGGCGAGGAAGGCGGCCGGCGCATCTGCCCGTCGAGGGCGCGCCAGGCGAGCAGCCAGGACCGCCAGCCAGCGGTTGTCCCCCACACCGGCCCACACCGGGAACCGGGCCAGCCCACGGGCCAGCGCCACCGCCCGCGCCGCGATCCGCCGCTCATCACCGAAGAGCGCTTCGAGGCCCGTGATGTCGAGCAGCGCCACTCCCCGGTCCACGGCCTGGATCCGCGGGGAGAGGTCGTCGAGGCGGTCCAGGATGGCCTCGAGGAGCGTGGGATCGGCGTCCGGCGCACGCAGGGCCGGCCAGACCAGGGCGAGGAGGCGGGTCACCGGACCAACCCGCGGTGTCGTAAACGCTGGGCGTTCGGATCGGCCAACTTGGGTCTGAACAACGCTCCTTTCTGACGCAGGTAAACGCTGAGAGAGCAGGACAGCCAAGTGGGACCCCGAAGGCGCCTCTTCTTGGCCGATAGGCACGCTGAGCGTTCACCGCCGGGCATGGCTGGCCGGCTCAGGCGGAGATGACGCGGAGCGCCGGCCGCTCGGCGGCGGGGGCCACCTCGCGCGGGACCGCCAGCGAGCGCAGGAGCGGATCGATCCGGCGCCCCTCCCCGAACCACAGGTCCAGCTCCGCGCGGCCGCCGGACAGCGCCCAGCGGTGGCGAGCCACGGTGGCCTCGACCCGCTGCCCGACCAGGTCCTGCCCGACGGCCAGCCAGGCGAGCCGATGCAACACGACCCGCACCCCGGCGACCCGCCCCGCCGCCTCGCGGCCACGCGGCCCGGCCAGCAGCAGGCCCGCGCCGGCGGTGCGCAGCAGCAGGCCGGCCAGGCGATCCAGGCCGCGTGCCGGCGGGGCATCCGCCAGGTCCACGACGAGCAGGTCGTTGAGGCGGCTGCGGGCCAGCCAGCCGGCCAGCTCCACCGCCTCGTCGGGATCGGCGGGACGAACGACCAGCAGCCATTCCAGCGAGACGCCCAGCCGGGCAGCGGTCGCCGGGTCGAAGCGGCCCAGGGGATCCAGCCAGGCGACCAGGCCACCGGCGGACTGGCAGGCGGCCAGCGATCCGAGCGCCAGGCTGGTGGCACCCCCGCCGGCCGGGGCATCGATCAGGGCCAGGGCGCCGCGCGACCAGCCGCCGCTGCGCAGCGCGACATCGAGCCCAGGCTGTCCGGTGGGAAGGGGGTCGGCGGCGACCATCGGTCCAGGGTCGACCCCGCGCCGCAGCCCCTGCTCGCGCAGCTTCTCGAGGAGCTCGGGGAGGGGTTGGGCGGGGGTCATGGCCCAACCAATGATAGAACAAACGTTCTAGGTTGGGAAGCCCCCAAAAGCCGCTGCTATACTCGGCCCCCCGTGGGGATGTAGCTCAGTTGGGAGAGCACTGCGTTCGCATCGCAGGGGTCAGGGGTTCGAGTCCCCTCATCTCCACCACTCCGTCCGGTATGCGAACCTCGGGCGGCACGCGGTAGGTGACCCGCACGTCCTGGCCCGAGACGACGCGTACCTCCTCGATGAGTTGCGCTAACAGTGCCTTGCTCCGGGCAGGCGACAGCACGTTGGCCAGGATCGCGTCGAGCGACACGCCGAGTAGAGCCGACGCGAAGTCGAGGTCGACCGGCCCGACGTCGCCGCGGTCGCTCTCCAGCGCGAGCGCGGCTTCCTCGCTGGCGATAGCCGCCAGCCGCACCTCAATCTGGTCGATCCGGCTCTGGCAGGTCTCCGGCCGCAGCCGACCCTCCTCGAAGGCGACGAGGTAGCGCTGCAGGCGCCGCTCCAGGTCGACCCGCTCGAGGGCCAGCGCGGTGATCCGATCCTGCCGCGCGACATGCTCA
>JANMPX010000258.1:0-2201 GCA_031370085.1 Chloroflexota bacterium
GCCAATGCCATCCCGTTGAGGTTCCAGACCGCCGAGGTTGGCGTCGACTGGCTGCAGTGCAACATCGAATGCCAGGAAGGCTGCCCGGTCAATACCAACTGCCGCGGCTACCTGATGCTCGCCGCCGAGGGGCGCTTCGAAGAGGGCTACATCCTGGCTCGGGACCCCAATCCGGTGGCCGCGATCTGTGGCTACGTATGCAGCGCGCCATGCGAGAAGGCCTGTCGGCGAGCGGACATCGACAAGCCGCTTGCCATTCGGGCCATGAAGCGCTTCCTGGTCGACTGGCACTACGGCAACAACATGCCCGATAACGTGGAGGTCGGGCCAGCGACCGGCAAGAGCGTCGGAGTGGTGGGCGCCGGGCCGGCGGGGCTGACGGTGGCCAAGGAGCTGGCCAGCTACGGGCACGAGGTCCACGTCTATGACGCGCTGCCCTCGGGTGGTGGGACAACGCTGATCGGGGTACCGGCCTTCCGGCTGCCGCGCGACGTGATCGAGCTGGACGTCAACTGGGTTGCCAAGCACGGCGCCCAGTTCCACTACAACGTGGAGGTCGGCCGCGACGTCACCCTCGACCAGCTGCGCGAGCGCCATGACGCCGTGGTGGTGGCGGCCGGCTGCATGTACCCGGTCGCCATGAATGTCCCCGGCGAGGAGCTCGAGGGGGTGATCTACGGAGTCGACTTCCTCAAGCGCGCCAACCTCGGCGAGGAGCAATGGGTCGGCGAGCACGTGGTGGTGATCGGCGGCGGCTATACCGCCATGGACTCGTCGCGGACCGCTCTGCGGCTCGGCGCCAAGACCTCCACCATCGCCTATCGACGCGGCCCCGACGAGATGGTGGTCGACGAGGAGGAACAGCACGAGACCCGCTTCGAGGGGGTCAGCTTCGAGTTCTTCTCTTCGCCGGTCGAGGTGCTCGGCGACGAGAACGGCAAGGTGCGCGGGATGGTCTTCCAGCGCGTGCGCCTCGGTCCCCCCGACGCGACCGGACGCCGCAGTCCGGAGCCGATCCCTGGCAGCGAATTCACCGTACCGTGCGACATGGTCGTGCCGTGCACCAGCCAGGCGTCCGACAACAACGTGCTGGGCGAGTACGGCGCCAGGCTCAACCGCCACCTGGGGGTGACCGACACCCGCAGCCTTTTCGAGGGTGGATCGGTCTCGTCGTGGCGCACCGCACCGCTCAACGGCACCACCCCGCTGCGGCCGGACGGCACGAAGTACAACGCCCTCAAGTTCGACCTGCAGCGGGGTTACGTGTCGACCAATGCGGACACCTTCCAGACCAACGTCGACGGGATCTTCGCCTGCGGCGACTTTGTCACCGGCCCGGCCACCATCATCGAAGCTGCCGGCAAGGGGCGGCGCACTGCGCGCGCCGTGGACCGTTGGCTGCTTGGCGTGCGCGGCGCCGAGCTCGAGGAGCTGCCGGTCATCAACCGGGCGGTGGTGACCCAGGCGCTCGAGCACGACATGCCCGACAAGTACGAAGCGATCGAGCGCCAGCACATCCCCATGGCGCCGCCGGAGATGCGTCGCGACTTCACCAGCCTGGTGGAGGTCGGCTACGACACCCGCAGCGCCATCGCCGAGGGGTCGCGCTGTCTCCAGTGCAATCACAACATCAACATCGACGGACCGCGCTGTATCCTGTGCGGGCTCTGCGCCGACGTCTGCCCCGAGGGCGTGATCTACATGATCGACAAGGCGCAGGTCGGCGGCGACGACCCGGAGATCGAGCTCTTCCAGTCGTGGCCGCGCGGGATCGCGATGGTCATTGACGAGGAGCGCTGCATCCGGTGCAACCTCTGCGTCGAACGGTGCCCCACCAACTGCATCACGATGGACCGGCTCGAGCTCGAGCGGTTCACGCCTGACGGGAAGGTGCTCTTGGAGAGCTACAAGGACAACATCCTGGGGCAGATCGGCCAGCAGGCCGGCGTGGCGGTCGAACGATGAGCCTCCCCGGACCCGGCGATCTGGTGCGCGTGCTCAAGGAATCGGCGCTGTGGCGCAGCCTCTTCCGCCAGCCGTACCCCAACACCAGCCGTACCCGCGCCCTGGCGGTGATGAACAACGTCTTCCTGCATCTGCATCCGGTGCGGGTCAAGAAGCACGCCGTGCGCTACACCTACACCTTCTGCCTGGGCGGGATCAGCTTCTTCCTCTTCCTGGTGCTGACGGTGACCGGCGTC
>JANMPX010000270.1:0-18691 GCA_031370085.1 Chloroflexota bacterium
GCGCTCGCCAACATCTGGGCCATGGCGCGCCGCTATGGCCAGGGAGAGGGCTCCTTCGCGATGGGCGACCGGGTCGACATCACGGTCCACGTGGAGCGAGTCATCTGGCACCGTTGACACGGGGCGCGGCTGATTCGATTCGGCTGGGCATGCTGGCCTGGAACCAGTACACGACCTGGCCGGCCCTGCGCGCTACTGCCATCCGCGCCGACGAGCTGGGCTACGACGACCTGTGGACCTGGGACCACCTGTACCCGATTGTCGGCAACGTTGAAGGGCCGATCCTCGAGGGCTGGATGGTGCTGGCTGGTTGGGCTGCGGTCACGCAGCGCGCGCGGATCGGTCTGATGGTCGGGGCCAACCCGTTCCGCAATCCGGCCCTGGTGGCCAAGATGGCGACCACCCTCGACCACATCTCCGGCAGCCGCGCCATCCTGGGGATTGGTGCGGCGTGGTTCGAAACCGAGCACCTTGCCTACGGGTTCGAGTTCGGCTCGTCCCCGGGGGAGCGGCTGCGCTGGCTCGAGGAGGCGGCGCGCATCATGCGCGGCATGCTCGCCGGCGAGGAACCGTCAGGTGAGCGCTACTACGCCACTCGCTCGGTGCGGAACCTGCCTCCTCCGCTGCAGGCGCGGATGCCGCTGCTGATCGGGGGCGGAGGCGAGCGGCGGACGCTGCGGATCGTGGCGCGCTACGCCGACATGTGCAACGTGGGCGGTGGCTTTGAGAACGTCAAGCACAAGGACGAGGTCCTGCGTCGGCACTGCGCCGACGTCGGTCGCGACGAGGCCGAGATCGAGCGCACGGTCGGCATGGGCGTGGTCGTCATCCGCGACACCGAGGCGGAGGCACGCCGCGTCAACGACGCCCTGTTCGCCCATCACGGCGGCGCGCGGGTGTGGCCCAACCAGCAGATCGGGACCCCGGAGCAGGTCGCCGAGTTGTTTCGCCCCTACCTGGGGATCGGCTTTCGACATTTCATCTGCGGCTTCCCCGGCCCGCACGACGCCGAGACGTTGGAGCGGCTGATCACCGAGGTGAAGCCGATGCTCGAGGCCGACTAGGCCCCGCTCGCGCTTCGGTCCTACTACGTGGCGTACTACATCGGCGGCGGAAGGTCGGTTCCTGCGCGCTGGCACCACCCACAGTAGTGCGGCAGCGGTCGGGCACGGCCGCACCCCCAGCTGCGATGCGGATGTAGCACCACTCGTAATAACTCGGCGGCTACCCTTTCCCCATGAAGGTCACGCTCCTTGCCGGTGGCACCGGGGGCGCCAAGCTGGCGCACGGCTTCCAGATGGCGCTGGCACCCGGCGAGCTGAGCGTGATCGTCAACGTGGCCGACGACACCGAGCGCTTCGGGCTCCTCGTCTGCCCGGACATCGACACCATCCTGTACACGCTGGCCGGCGTGGTCGACCGCGAGCAGGGCTGGGGCGTGGCCGGCGACACCGGCACGGCGCTGGCGATGCTGGCGCGCTACGGCGAGGAGAGCTGGTTCCGCATCGGGGACGCCGACCTGGCGACGCACGTGCACCGCGGCCGACTGCGTCGCGAAGGCTCCTCCCTGACCGATGCGACTGCCCGGATGGCCGCTTCCCTGGGCGTGCCAAGCCACCTCGTTCCCGCCACCGACCAACCGGTGCGCACCATGCTCGGGACCGATGCCGGCGAGATCGACTTCCAGGAGTACTTCGTCAGACGCCAGCAGGCCGACGAGGTGCGGTCGGTGCGCTTCGAGGGGATCGAGGGGGCGCGCCCCACGCCCGCTGCGCTGGTGGCGCTGGCGACTGCCGAGCTCATCGTCATCGGGCCCTCCAACCCGATCGTCAGCATCGGTCCGATCCTGGCGGTTCCCGGCATGCGGGAGGCGCTCGTGGCTGCCCCCGCCCCGCGCCTGGCGGTGAGCGGCATCGTGGCCGGCAGGGCGCTGCGCGGACCGGCCGACCGGATGCTCAGCTCGCTCGGCCACGATTCGAGCGCGCTCGGCGTGGCACGGCTCTACGCCGGGCTGGTGGATCGCTTCGTGGTGGACACCGCGGATGCGGCGCTGGCCACCGCCATCGAGGCGCTCGGCATGGCGGTCAGCGTCCTGCCTACGGTCATGCGCTCCGACGACGATCGCGTCAACCTCGCCCGCGGGTTGCTTGACGTCGCCGGGACTATGCTCAGCGGGTGAGCATCCGGATCATCGTGCCGCACCGCGGCCTCGCCACTGCCAAGACCCGCCTCGCCCCGGTGCTCGACGCCGGCGAGCGCGAGGCGCTGGCCCTGCGCCTCCTCCAGCGGGTGCTGCGCGTTGTGCACGAGGCGTGCGACGACACGGTGGTCATCACTCCCTCCGCGGCGCTCGAGCCGGTCGTGACCGCGTCGGGCGCGCGGCTCGTGGTGCAGACCGGAATGGGGCTCAACGCCGGCCTCGAGCAGGCGCGTCTCGAGGCCCTGGCCGACGGAGTCACCACGCTGGTCGTGCTGCACGGCGACCTGCCGAACCTGGCAGCCGATGACGTTCGAGAGCTGATCGCGGCCGTGCCGGGGCCGAAGGGGGTGGCGATTGCGCCCGACCGGGGCGAGACCGGCACCAACGGGCTCGCCCTGCAGCCGCCCGATGCCATCGGCTTCGCGTTCGGGATCGGCTCCCGGGCAGCGCACGCCGCCCTGGCGAAGCGTGCCGGCATCCCGTGCGTCGAGGTGCACCGCCCGGGGCTGGCGTTCGACCTCGACACGCCCACTGATCTCGCCCGCTGGCTCGAGCTGGGCGACGCGGCGTGATCTCGCTGATCGGGATCGACGGGATCCCGGAGGTACAGCCGGGCGACGACCTGGGCGAGCTGATTGCGACGGCGCTGGGCGCCGGCGCCATCGGCCTGACCGATGCCGACGTCCTGGTGGTCACCCAGAAGGTCGTCAGCAAGGCCGAGGGTCGCGTGGTTGAGCTGTCGTCCCTGACCCCGCGCGAGGAGGCGCGCGCCTGGGCGGCGCGCTGGGGAAAGGACGCGCGCCAGGTGGAGCTGGTGCTCCAGGAGAGCGCCGAGGTGCTGCGCATGGCTCGCGGCGGGCTGATCATCTCGCGGACGCGCCACGGATTCGTGTGTGCCAACGCCGGGGTCGATCTGTCGAACGTCGGCGGGGGAGATGTCGCGACGCTCCTGCCGGTGGATCCGGATGCCTCTGCCCGCGGGCTGCGCGAGCGCCTGCACGAGTTGTGCGGGGCGGCGCCGGCGGTGATCATCAGCGACTCGTTCGGGCGGCCGTGGCGCAACGGGATCGTCAACGTGGCGATCGGGGCGGCAGGGATCGCGGCGCTGCTCGACCTGCGGGGCACCGTCGACGTCTCGGGTCGCGAGATGCACTCCACGGTGATCGCGGTGGCGGACGAGCTCGCCTCGGCGGCGGACCTGGCCGGCGGCAAGGTCGCCCAGCGCCCGGTGGTGCTGGTGCGGGGTTACTCGTTTGAACCGAGCGCCGACGGGGGAGCCGCCGCGCTGGTCATGGACCGGGAGCTGGACCTCTTTCCGTAGGGCGTGCACGGCCGGCGCCGCCAGAGCCACCACATGGCTACAACGGCCAGGAAGCGGCCTTGCCATGGCCGCGGCAGTCACGCCACGCTCAAACGGCCAGCGGCAGGGGCGCGGCACGCCGAACTTGGCCGTTGTGGTCACCACGCGGCCGCGAGCTCAACGCTGTCAGAGTCCGTTGTGCAGCTGTGCAGTCGTGCGGCTGTGCTGCACAAACCGTTCTGACGCTGGGGGAGGGGAACGGAGCGGGCTCTTCTGGCCCCTAGATCGGTTGCAGGAAGAGGCTGACGATCTGCCCGTTCTCGACCCGGAAGTTGCCCTCCACGTGCATGGAGGTGACACCGGGGCGCATCACCGTCATGTCGGCGATGTAGCTGGCGCCCATGCTTCGTCCGTCGTTGGCGTACATCCGGAAGCCGTCGCCGGCGCGGATGAACCAGCCACCGACCTTGTCGCGGCCGCGCAGGTTGGTCCGCTCATCGGAGCCCGGAACCGAGATGCCCAGCACCGCGTGCTCAGCGAAGAGCGCGACGGCGGCGTCGCGCCGATCGTCATTGATCAGCTCGAAGAAGAGGTCGACCGTCTCGGTGGCACCCATGCGAGCGCAAGTGTAGTCGGCGATACTGGTTGCCACGGCGGACCGCTCGCCGGTCGGCTACCCTGCACCCGTTCCCCGAGTAGATGGAGACATCCCAGTGCCTTCTTTTGCCCCCCTCGTCCGGCAGTTCTTGGACGAGCACCACGCCGAACACCCCGTGCAGTCCAGCACCCTGGGCCTGACCGCCTTCGACGAGCAGCTCGATGACCTGTCCGCCGCCGCCTTCGAGCGCCGTCGCGCATCGGCCGATGCCTGGCTGGCCCGATTCGAGGCGGTCGACGCCGGCACCCTGTCATTCGACGAGGCGATCGACCGCGACCTGCTCATTGCGAGCCTCAATGGAGCGCTGATCCGCGAGGAGTGGCAGTCGTGGCGCCGCCAGCCCGACATCTACCTGGACCCGGGCCTGGACGGGGTCTTCATCCTGTTCCTGCATCGGCTTCGTCCCGAGGCCGAGCTGGTCAAAGCCGCCATTGCACGCCTGGCGAAGCTGCCCGACAACCTGGCTAGCGGGCGCGCCAACCTGCAGCCTGCCCTGGTCTCGCCGCTGCTCCTCAAGCGCGCCATCAACCAGGCGCGTGCCGGGGCGCACTACACCCGGGAGCTGCTGCCGGCCCAGGTTGCGGAGGAGCATCGCGCCTCCCTGGCGGAGGCAGGTGCCCGTGCCGCCGACGAGTTGGAGGCGTACGCGGCGTTCCTGGGTGAGATGGAGTCGCAGGCCACCGGCGACTGGGCCTTCGGCGAGTCGCGCTACAACGCCATCCTGCAGCAGGCCGAGCTGTTCGATTTCGACGCGCGCCAGCTGCGCGAGCGGGCTCGCGGGGAGATCGAGACGCTCACCGCGGAGCTGCGCAAGGGCGCGCAGGAGCTGGCTGGCCACGAAGACTGGCACGCCGTGCTGCTGGATCTGAACAAGGATCGGCCGCTCACACCGGAGGCGATGCGGGTCGGCTACGAGCAGTGGACCGCCAATGCCCGCGCCTTCCTGGTCGAGCAACGGCTGGTCAGCTTCCCGCCCGGTGAGGAGTGCAGCGTCGAGCCGTCACCGCCCTTCCAGCGCCCGGTGCTGGCGGTTGCCTCGTACCAGGATCCACCGCCCTTCTCCACTTCGATGCGGGGCCACTTCTTCGTCCCGTATCCGCCCGACGAGGCGAGCGAGGCGGATATCGCCAAGCGGCTGGAGTCCAACTCCTACCCCAGCATCCCGTCGACCGCGGTGCACGAGGCCTACCCCGGGCACCACTGGCACCTGGTCATGGCCAAATTGAATCCATCCGCGGTGCGGCAGGTCTTCGGCACCAGCTTCTTCGCCGAGGGCTGGGCGCTGTACGCGGAGCGCATGATGCGCGAGGCCGGCTTCTACCACGATCTGCGGCACGTCATGTTCCAGTACGAGGCGACCCTCTTCCGCGCGGCACGGATCGTGGTCGACACCAGTCTTCACCTGGGCGAGATGACCCATGCCGAGGCGGTACAGTTCATGCTGGCCCACTCCTCCATGACCGAGCCGACCGCCATCGCCGAGGTGACGCGCTACTGCTCGTGGCCGACCCAGGCCAGCTCCTACCTCACCGGCTGCCTGGAGATCCTGCGCATCCGCGACGGCTTCATGGCTGCCCGCGGGGCGACCCCGGCCGATGCGGATGCTCTGCGTGACTTCCACGACGCATTGACCAGCTCGGGGACGATGCCGATCGCGCTGGCCGAGCGCGCCGTCATGGCACGGGCCTAGTCGACCGATGCAAACGGAGGGGGACGGCCGGGCAAGAACGCTGACCGAGCTGGCGGAAGCCTTCTGGGACGCCTGCCTGCTGGCCGATCCGGTGCAGGGCACCGCCATCGGGGACGGCCGCTACAACGACCGGTTGCCCGACCTCAGCCTCGACGGCCGGCATTTCCTGGCGCGCCGTTTCGAGGGTCTGCGTGAGCGGGTCGCCGCGCTCCATCCGGATCAGACCGATCCCGAGGAGCCGCTGACCCACGCCGCGCTCCTCTCGGCGATCGAGGCGCGGCTTGCCATCCTGGCCGCCGACGCGCCGTCCTACACGGTGGATGCGATGGGTGGCCCGCAGGCAACCTTCATGAACATCCCGTCGTTCCAGCCGCTGCGCAACCACTCCGACGGAGCGGCCATGCTGGCCCGCTGGCGGGCGATGGCTCCGTGGCTCGACGAGCTGGTGGCGGCACTGCGCCGGGGGCTGGCTGACGGTCAATCGCCGGTCGCCGGCTCCGTGCAGCGCGTCCTTGACGAGCTCGACGACCTGCTCGCCCGGCCGACCGCGTCGTGGACCCTGCTCGCCCCCGTCGAGGGCCAGTCGGCGCGCTGGTCCGACGAGGAGTGGCTCGTCTTCGTGGCCGACCTGCGACGCGCCGTCGAGGAGGAGGTTCGACCCGCCTTCACCCGCTACCGCGCATTCCTGGCTGACGAGGCGCTGACGCGCAGCCGCGACGAGGCGCACGTGGGGATCTGTCACCTGCCCGGTGGGCTGGAGCGCTATGCCCGGCTGGTGCGCGCCCATACCACCACCGAGCGCACCGCCGAGGAGCTGCACGGCATCGGGCGGGCCGAGGTGGCGCGGATCGACGAGGAGCTGACCGCGATCGGCGCCCGCGTGCTCGGCACCGCCTCGCTGACTGAGACGCTTGCCGCGCTGCGAGAGGACCCATCGGTCCATTTCGCCAACGGCGACGAGATCGTCGAGGTCGCGCAGCGCTCGCTGGTCCGGGCGCAGGAGGCGATTCCGGGCTGGTTCGGCCGCCTCCCGAGGGCCCGCTGCGAGGTGGTGCGCATGCTCCCCCACGAGGAGCGCCACACCACGATCGCCTATTACCGCGAGCCGGCGCAGGATGGCAGCCGGCCGGGGCGCTACTACGTCAACACCTACGCCCCCGAGACGCGCCCGCGCTACGAGGCGGAGGCGCTTGCCTTCCACGAGGCGGTGCCGGGGCACCACCTGCAGGTGGCCGTCGCCCAGGAGCTGGATCGGCTGCCCGCCTTCCGTCGCCATGCCGAGACGACCGCCTACGTCGAGGGCTGGGCCCTCTACACGGAGCGCCTGGCCGACGAGATGGGGCTGTACAGCGGCGACCTGGACCGCATCGGCATGCTGTCGTTCGACGCCTGGCGCGCCTGCCGCCTGGTGGTCGACACCGGCATGCACGCGCTCGGCTGGTCGCGACAGCAGGCGATCGACTTCATGCTGGGACATACCGCGCTGGCCGAGAACAACATCGCCAACGAGGTGGACCGATACATCGGCTGGCCCGGACAGGCCCTTGCCTACAAGGTCGGTCAGCTGGAGATCCTGGCCCTGCGGCGCGAGGCCGAGGCGGCGCTGGGCTCCGGGTTCGACATCCGCCGCTTCCACGACGCGGTGCTGGGCCACGGCCCGCTGCCGCTGGCGACCCTCCGCGTCGCCGTCACCGCGGAGATGGGCCTGCCAGCCCGCCCATGACCAGGCGGTCGTGGTGGCTTTGGTTCCCCACGGATCCACCTGCTCGGCAGGGGGCCCGCCATCGCTTGCTGTCGACGGGCTGCGGATCTCGAGCGCGGTGATCGCCGAGGCGTAGCCCTGTCGAACGCCTGGCGAGGGCCGATCCTAGGAGGGCGGCGCGATCATCGCCCGCTCGTCGGGGATCTCGGGCAGCACCTGCTCGATGAAGCTGGCCACCGCATCGGCCATCCCGACATCGTGACCGGCAGCCTCGGAGCGGTACCAGCGGTGGTCGAGCAGCTCGTGGAAGAGCTCGGCTGGCTCGCGCTTGGCGTGCAACTCGGGCGGGACGGCCGCCACCGCTGGCTCGAACACCTCAGCCCGCCACCGGTAGCCGACCACCGCATCGGGAAGGCTCCGCCCTTCTGTTTGCGCCAGCGCGGCCCGGAAACCGGCAAGGTCATTCAGCAGCCGGCGGGCCTGGTTCTCGCCGACGTCGAGACCGGTCAACATGAGCAGCCGGCGCCGATGGTGCCCCGCCTCGACGACCCGCGTGGGCAACCGAAGGCGATAGCCGCCCTCCACAGTCAACAGCTCGATCTCTTCGACGTCGAAGCCCAGTTGGTTGAGCCGTTGCAGCCGCGAGTCGATCCGGTAGCGCTCGTCTGGCGCGAAGACTTCGTCGCGTGTCAGCTCGTTCCACAGGCGCTCGTAGCGGGGGCGCAGCTCGGCTGCGACAGCCAGCGGGTCATCGATGCCGGCGGTGGCAGCCCCCTCCTCCGCCAGGGCGGCCATCACATCCAGCAGCTCGCCGGCGACGTTTTCCTCGGCGATGGCCAGGTCATAGCCGCGCTGCCCGTCGGACAGCGAGGGGTGCAGCTCGCCCGTCTCGGCATCGACCAGGTAGGCGGCCAGCGAGCCCGCGTCGCGGCGGAACAGTGCATTGGAGAGCGAGCAGTCGCCCCAGAAGAAGCCGGCCAGGTGAAGCCGCACCAGCAGCTCGACGAGGGAATCGAGGAGCCGATTGTGGAGATCGCTGATGCCTCGCACGGTGAACAGGGTGCGGTAGGGAAGGCTGAACTCGAGGTGCCGGGTAATCAGTACGGCGCCCAGCTCATCGGTCTCGGTGCTCGGCTGGGCGGGGACCCCGGCGGCAGGCGTGCCGCGCTCGCTGACGACACCAACCAGCTCGACCACCGGCACCGATGCGGCGGCCAGTGCGCGGAGCAGGCGGTATTCACGCTCGGCGAGCGGAGTCGGCAGCTCCTTGAAGGCGTACAGCGCACCGTCGTAGTCGACGAAGCGGACGACGTGGCGGCTGAGGCCGCGGGCCACCTCCACGATCCGCGTGGAGGTCCACTTCACCAGTGGCGTACCCCAGGGCAGGTCGAGAAAGTCGGGCAGGTCCTGGCGCGGCAGCATCTGAAATCGCATCGGTCGACTCGATGGTAGCGACCAGGCACCGCGGCGGTCGCCTGCCACCCACGCGGTGGCCAAGAGAGGCGTTTCCCAGGGTTGACCCTTGCTCTATCATGGGCCGCCTGCGAGCCGGCGCGTTGCGCGCCACCTCTGGCTGCTTCCAGCGATGAGGAACCCAGTGGCAACCGTCACCTTCGACCATGTCACCAAGCGGTATCCCGGCGACGTCGTTGCTGTCAACGACCTGAACGTGCAGGTCGCCGACGGCGAGTTCCTCGTGCTGGTCGGCCCATCCGGCTGCGGCAAGACGACCGCGCTGCGCTGCATCGCCGGTCTGGAGACGATCGAAGGGGGTCGCCTGCTGATCGGCGAGCGGGTGGTCAACGATGTCGCGCCCAAGGACCGCGACATCGCCATGGTCTTCCAGAGTTACGCCCTGTACCCGCACATGACCGTTTTCGACAACTTGGCCTTCGGGCTCAAATTGCGGAAGATGTCCAAAGCCGAGATTGAGACCCGGGTCAGTGCCGCCGCGGCCACCCTGGGTCTCGAGCGGCTGTTGGACCGCAAGCCCAAGGCGCTCTCCGGCGGCCAGCGCCAGCGCGTGGCACTCGGACGCGCGATCGTGCGCGAGCCGCAGGTCTTCCTGATGGATGAGCCACTCTCCAACCTCGACGCCAAGCTGCGAGTGGAGACCCGCGCCGAGATCCTGCGCCTGCATCGGCGCCTGAAGACCACCATCATCTATGTCACCCACGACCAGGTCGAGGCCATGACCATGGGTGACCGGATCGTGGTCATGCGCGACGGTCTGTTGCAGCAGATCGGCACCCCGCAGGAGCTCTACGATCGCCCGGCTAATCTGTTCGTGGCAGGGTTCATCGGCTCACCGGCCATGAATTTCGCGACCGTCAAGACCGCTGGCTCGGACCTGATCCTCGGGAGCGTGCGGCTGAGCCCCAGCGGACCCCTCGCCGCGGCCGCCGCCAGCCGTCCGGTTGGGTCCGAGCTCCTCCTCGGCTTCCGGCCGGAGCACCTGAAGCTGGGTGATGGAGGTGGGGATGACGCCCTGCGCATTCCCGCCGGAGTGGATGTTGTGGAGTACATGGGCGACCAAGAGCTGCTCCATGCCCAGATCGAAGGCCTCGACATGCTGGCCCTCGTCGCTTCTGACCGGCAGGTCAAGGTGGGCGAGAAGGTTAACTTCTGGTTGTCGCCCGACAAGTTGCACGCATTCGATCCGGAGAGCGAGGTCGCCCTTGTAGCGTGAGCGGCCTGGTGTCCCAATGGCGGCTCGACCGCCTCAGAAAAGGAGAAATCGTTGAATAGACTGCCGCGGCACGTAGCGATCCTCACGGCGCTGGGGCTCGTCCTGGCGGCCTGCACAGCATCGCCGAGCCCTTCAGGCTCGGCAGGCGCGTCACCTGGCTCTTCCGCGGGAGCCGGGGACCTCACCGGACAGACGGTCACGGTCATCGGCACGTGGA
This sequence comes from Chloroflexota bacterium, assembly GCA_031370085.1. Classification (GTDB taxonomy): domain Bacteria; phylum Chloroflexota; class Limnocylindria; order QHBO01; family QHBO01; genus CF-167. The sequence goes on from JANMPX010000270.1 coordinate 10,457, forward strand.
CGGACAAGGAGCAGACAGCGTTTCTGTCCATGATCAAGCCGTGGGAGGACCAGACCGGAGCAACGGTCAAGTACCAGGGCACCCGCGCTATCAACGACATCCTCGCGGCCGGCATCCCGACCGGCGTGCTGCCGGACCTCGCAGGACTGCCCGGTCCCGGCCAGATGAACGAGTACGTCCAGCAGGGCGCCCTCAAGCCGCTCGACGGCGTGCTGGATGTGGGCACCTACACGAGCGAGACCTCGCCCGGACTCGTCCAGCTCGGCCAGGTGGGTGGCAAGACGTACGGGGTCTTTATCAAGGCCGCCGTCAAGGGCCTGATCTGGTACAGCCCCAAGCTCCACGACTACAGCGCGAGCCCTCCCGCGACCTGGGATGACCTCATGTCACAGGGCAAGACCAACCAGGGCGCGGCCAAGGCCCTGTGGTGCCTGGGCATCAGCTCGGGCGACGCATCCGGCTGGCCCGCCACCGACTGGATCGAGGAGATCCTTCTTCATCAGGCCGGCCCCGAGGTCTACAACAACTGGTGGGCCGGGAAGGTCAAATGGACCGATCCCGCCATCAAGGCGGCGATGACCACCTACATGGACGACGTGGTCGGCAACGCATTCGGTGGTGGCACGAACGCCGTGGCCACCAAGTTCGACCTCGCCGGTGACCCGCTCTTTACCAGCCCTCCGGGTTGCGAGCTCTTCCACCAGGCGAGCTTCATCACCGGCCTTGGCAAGTTCGTGGATCAGAAGGCCGGAACCGACTACAACGCCTTCCCGTTCCCCGGCTTCAATGACCAGTTCAAGACCGCCGTCGAGGGCGCCGGCGACCTATTCGGCATGTTCCATGACACGCCGGCAGCCAAGTCCCTCATGGCGTACCTCGTGACAGCCCCGGCACAGGATGTCTGGGTGAAGATCGGTGGAGCGCTCTCGGCTAACAAGAACGCCACGGACTATCCAGATGACATCAGCAAGACGATGGCCGGAATGATCACCGGCGCCGAGCAGTTCGTCTTCGACGCTTCCGACCAGATGCCGACCGCCATGAACGCCGCGTTCTGGTCCCACATGGTCAGCCTGACCGGCGGCAAGGAGACGATCGACGAGGCCCTCACCGCCCTGCAGAAGGTCGCCGACGATGCCTACAAGGCCTCATAAGGGGACCTAGCCTCCACAGCGGTCAGGGCGTGGATGCAAGCCACGCCCTGACCATAATCCGAGGTCAACGGATGGGTATTGGCAGATGACCGACAAGTTGATCACGGCCGCCATTGTCGTGGTCGGCGTGCCCGGGGTCCTGGTGGGCTACATCTGGGGGACCGAGCAGGTACTCCGGCTCGCGTCCGAGCGGATGCAGCCACGCATTAGGCCCTGGCTCTGGTTGGGGCCTGCGCTCGCCTTCCTGGGACTATTCCTTGTCTACCCAACCGTCGGCACGATCATCCGCAGCCTGCAGGACAGGTTCGGCAAGGAGTTCGTCGGGCTGAAGAATTACATCTGGTTCTTCGGCAGCGACGATGCCCTCTCAGCGCTGAAGAACAACGTGCTTTGGCTCGTCTTCCTGACCCTGTTCGTGGTTGGCTTCGGGCTGCTGGTGGCGGTCCTCGTCGACCGGGTGAAGTACGAGTCGTTCGCCAAGAGCGTGATCTTCGTCCCACTTGCCATCAGTATGGTGGCGGCCGGCGTGATCTGGCTGTACATGTTCCAGTACACGCCGCCGGGCGAACCGCAAACCGGCACGCTCAACGCGGCCATCGGTAGCGTGGGGCTGGGCCCGATCCCATGGCTCCAGGTCGAAGATTTCAGCGTGAACACGTTCATGCTCATCATCGTGATGACCTGGATGTGGTCAGGGTTCGCAATGGTCATCATCTCGGCCGCGCTCAAGGGGATCAACCCGGAGCTCCTCGAGGCGGCGCGCGTTGACGGTGCGAGCGAGCTCCAGGTATTCCGAGGCATCATCTTCCCGCTCCTGGTGCCGACCCTGGTGGTCGTGTCGACCACCATGATCATCACCGCCCTGAAGGCGTTCGACATCGTCTACACCATGACCGGCGGGCAGCTCAAGACCAGTGTGATCGCCCACCTCATGTACCAGGAGATGTTCAGCTTCGGCCAGTACGGTCGCGCGAGCGCGATCGCCGTGGTGCTTCTCCTCGCCATCATCCCGATCATGTTCTTCAACATCGGGCGCTTCCGCGCGCAGGAGGCGATTCGATGACCGCAGTGGTCGCAGACCTCGAGCGCCCGGTCAAGAGAAAGGGCTGGTTCAGCCGCTACCGCGGCCGCATCGGGCTGCATGGCGCGCTCGTGATCCTGATGATCATCTGGTTGATACCAACCCTCGGCCTGTTCGTGAACTCGTTCCGGCCCGGGGCCGACATTGGTGGCAGCGGCTGGTGGACGGCACTCTTCCCGCCGTCCAGGTTCACCTTTGAGAACTATGCCCACGTGCTTGGCCAGTCCAGCATCTCGACGAATTTCCTGAACAGCCTGTTCATCAGCATCCCGGCCACGGTGATCCCCATCTTCGTGGCCGCCTTCGCCGCCTACGCCTTCAGCTGGATGGAGTTTCCGGGTCGCAACATCCTGTTCGTCGTCGTAGTGGGACTCCTCGTCGTTCCCCTGCAGGCGACCTTGATTCCGATCCTGAGCCTCTTCGCCAGCTGGGGAATCGCCGGGACCTTCCTGGCGGTCTGGCTGGCGCACACCGGCTACGGCCTGCCCTTCGCCATCTACCTGCTGCGGAACTTCATGGGCTCCCTGCCGCGCGAGGTCTTCGAGTCGGCTGCCATCGATGGGGCCAGCCCGGTCACCGCGTTCTTCCGCCTTGCCCTGCCGATGAGCGTGCCGGCAATCGCAGCGCTCGCGATTTTCCAATTCTTGTTCGTGTGGAACGACCTGCTGGTGGCCCTGATCTACATCGGCCTGGTCAATCCGGAGAACCTCCCGATGACGGTGAGCATCGCGAACCTGGTCACCTCCACCGGGGGCGGCGCCGAATTCATCCCCGCGGCGGCATTCCTCTCCATGGCGCTGCCGCTGGTCGTCTTCTTCGGGCTGCAGCGCTACTTCGTGCGAGGCATCGTCGGCGGCGCGGTCAAGGGCTAACCGATTTGTCGCGCTCGCCACGCGCGACGAGCATGTCAAGGACGAGCGCGGACCAGGCGAAGCCGTGGGCTCCGAAGCCCCGCCCGGTTTCGGGGTTGTAGTGCTCTCGAAACCCTGACCGCTCCACCAGCCGCAGGCTGGCATCCTCGATCCTCGCGGCCAGGTCCTCGCGACCGTGGCGGCGGAGCCCTCTGGCGACATACCAGTTGCTGTTGATCCAGCTCGGCCCCCGCCACAGCACTGTTCCGCCCGAAGGGGCCGGGCGGTAGGCCGGGTTGCCCAGCGACACGCTGGGCACCGGGTAGGTCGTGCGGAAGTCAGCCGGGTCCTCCAGCCGTTGCGCGATGCGGTCGACGATCTCCGTCGGCAGGTCCGGCAGCACGACCGGCAGCAGCCCACCGATGGTGGCGGCGGGGAGCGGCGCATGCGCCCTCCCGGCAAGGCCGTGGAAATCGCCGTCGGACGGCGTCCAACAACGCGACAGCAGGGTCGCCACCGTCCGGTCGGCCCGATTGCGAAGCTGCGCCGCCGCCTCGACGTCGCCCACCTCGGCGAAAAGCCGGGCGAGCACGCGCTGGTTCTCCGCATACAGGGCGTTGACGGCCACGTCCTCGACCACGAAGCGATCGAGTCTGAAGATGGCCGGTGCCCGGTGGCCAGCCCGCGCGTTGGACTCCGCCACTTCCCGCCAGGCCGCCTCGAACGCCGCCGGGTCGTCACCGGCCACGCCGACATAGGCGTCGTAGGCGGGGGTCTGATCCATCCCGGACTCGTGGGGGTCGAGGATCGAGATCAACCCATGGCCGTCGGGATCGCGCACGCGATCACACCAGTCGTAGAAGCGGCGCACCGCTGGCAGCACCTCCCGCAGGTAGGCGGTGCCCCTGCCCCGGACCGCCACGGCGGCGACAGCCTCGGCCAGGATCGGTGGCTGCATGCCGGCAGACAACCAAGGCGACCGGCCGGCGACCTGGTAGGGCTCTGCGGGATCGGGAGGGCGCTCACGCGACCAGAAGGTGACGTGCGGCACGAAGCCGTCCGGCTGCTGGTTGGCGAGCAGCGTGGCGAGCTCGCTCTCGGCGCGTCCCACGTCGATGTGCGCCAGGACGATGGCGTGGAAACAGGAGTCCCAGAACCACTGGTACGGATACGTCTCGATCGAAGGGCAGACGTAGTCGTAGTCGCGTTGGCACCATGCCGCGTATCCACGTAGACGGTTGGCGCGATAGAGGGCCGTTACCTCCCCACGAAGGTCCGCCAACCGGTGTCGTTCTGTCCTGCGCATATCGCAAGCCTAGGGTGAATGGCCACCCCCACGTCTCGAGCTGGGAGCGGGTACCCTCTTGCGGTGAGCCGAACGGTCCTGCGTCCGAGTGCCTCGCGCCAGTCGGCGCCGGCCGCTGACGACCCGCTTTGGTACAAGGACGCCATCATCTACGAGGTTCAGTTGAAGGCCTTCGCCGACGCCTCGGGTGATGGGATCGGCGACTTCATCGGCCTCACCGGAAAACTGGACTACATCGCCGAGTTGGGCGTCACGGCAATCTGGCTTCTGCCCTTCTACCCGTCGCCGCTGCGGGACGATGGATACGACATTGCTGACTACATGGGTGTTCACCCCGCCTACGGTACCCTGAACGACTTTCGGGTCTTCGTGCGCGAGGCCAAGCGGCGAGGCCTGCGGGTCATCACCGAGCTGGTCGTCAACCACACCAGCGACCAGCACCCGTGGTTTGTCGAGTCGCGATCTTCCCGCACCAATCCCCGGCGCGACTGGTACGTATGGTCCGATGACGACCGCGGCTACGGCGAGGCACGGATCATTTTCACCGATACCGAGAGGAGCAACTGGGCCTGGGACGACACCAGTCGGGCGTATTACTGGCATCGCTTCTTCAGCCATCAGCCCGATCTCAACTGGGACAACCCCGCGGTGTTCGCTGCGCTCGTGCGCGCCGCGCGCTTCTGGCTTGACACGGGGGTCGACGGGCTGCGGCTGGACGCTGTCCCATACCTGATCGAGCGAGAGGGCACCAACTGCGAGAACCTGCCCCAAACGCACGAGGCGCTGAGGCGGCTGCGCGCTGCGCTGGATCAGCGGTATCCCGGGCGCATGCTGCTGGCAGAGGCAAACCAGTGGCCTCGCGATGTGCGCTCCTACTTCGGCGACGGAGACGAATGCCAGATGGCGTTCCATTTCCCGCTCATGCCTCGGATCTGGATTGCCCTGAGCACGGAAGACCGCACTCCGATCGTCGACATCCTGGAGCAGACGCCGCCAATCCCGCCCAATTGCCAATGGACCATCTTCCTCCGAAACCACGATGAGTTGACGCTCGAGATGGTCACGGAGGACGAACGAGACTACCTGTGGGCCAAGTACGCGGCCGACCCTCGCGCTCGGCTCAACGTGGGAATCCGACGCCGCCTCGCTCCGCTGGCCGACAACAGTCGCGAGCGCATCGAGCTGCTCAATTCAGTGCTGCTGTCGATGCCGGGCACTCCGGTGATCTACTACGGCGACGAGATCGGGATGGGCGACAACCTGTCGCTGAGCGACCGGGACGGTGTGCGCACGCCGATGCAATGGACTGCGGATCGCAACGCCGGCTTCTCGAGCGCGGATCCCGCTTCTCTCTATTCGCCGGTCATCGCGGACCCTGTGTACGGCTACCAGGCCGTCAACGTGGAGGCGCAGGAACGCACCCAGGGCTCCCTGCTCGATTGGATGCGCCATATCATCCGCGTCCGCCGACAGCATCCCGCCTTCGGGCGCGGATCACTCGAGCTCCTCAACCCGGTCAATCGACATGTCCTGGCCTACCTTCGCGAGCACGACTCAACTACGATCCTGTGCGTCGCCAACCTATCGAGCCTCCCGCAGGACGTTGAGCTCGACCTTCGGCGCTATGCCGGTCCCGCACCAGTGGAGATGGTTGGACACGACCGCTTCCCTCCGATCGGCGAAACGCCGTACCAGTTGACCTTGGGCCCACACGCATTCCATTGGCTACTGCTGACCGATGCGTCTCAATCGGTGGCCTGATCGTCGCCTGGAGCGTCTGGCACGCCCCCTCTCGATAGAGTGGCTCGCGGCTCAACGATGGTTCCGGCGCAAGTCTCGCCCCCTGGCCCGCGTTGAACTCAACGACGCGGCTCCACTCGGTGATGGGCGGGGATGGCTGTTGGTGCTGGCCGCCACAGACGACACGGGCACCGAGGACCGCTACCTGGTGCCCGCCGTGGAGGACGAAGATGGCTTTCGCGAGCCACGCGATGGCGAGGGTGTGTGGCAACGCATCGCCGGTCTGATGGCGGCCGGCGGCGAGCTGCGCGCAGGCGTTGGGCAGTTCGGGTTCAAGTCGGCGCCTGCGCTGGCCGGCCTGGTACCGGGCGGGGCCGCCGCCGTCCGCTCCTTGACAGAGCGCCGGCTGAGCGTGGAACAGTCGAACACCTCGGTCGCACTCGGCGACCGGCTGATGCTGAAGTGCTACCGGCTGCTCGAGCCCGGCGCGAATCCGGAGGTTGAAGTCAGCGCCTTTCTGACCGGGGTTGGATTTTCAGGGGCTCCCGCCCTGGCCGGGTTTGCCGACTACCGACCGGACACAGGCGCGCCGTCCTCGGCCGCGATGTTGCAGGAATTCGTCGCATCCGAGGCCGATGGGTGGAGCTGGCTGCAGAGCTCCCTCGCCGGCGGGCCGCGCGACCGGGCCAGGGCGATCGAGGGGCTCGGCCGAGTTGGTGCGGTGACGAAAGCGATGCACTCGGCATTGGGCTCGCATCCGGAGGTTGCCGGCTTCACGTCGAGGGTCGCGACGGCCGAGGAGCTCGCGACATGGCACTCTCGGGCCGAGAGCCAGCTGGATAGTGCGCTCGCGGCGCTGGCGCCGGCCCCCAGCCGGCAATTGCTCGCCATCGCACCCAGGATCCGTGAAGGCCTGGCCGCGATCAAGGCGGCAGAGGGCCTGCGTGCGATTCGCATCCACGGCGACTACCACCTTGGCCAACTGTTGCGAACCGGCCAAGGATTCACGGTAATCGACTTCGAGGGCGAGCCGGCGCGACCCCTGGCGGAGCGGCGGGAGCCCGCATCACCGTTGCGAGATGTGGCCGGCATGCTTCGGTCGATCGATTATGCGGCGCATGTCGCGCATCGCCAGGGCGGGCTCGTTGATCCTGAAGCATGGGTGCGCGACGCGCGAGAGGCGTTCTTGTCGGGTTACACAAGCGTGACTGCCGTCGGCGAGTCGCCGCTCAATGCATTCGAGATCGAAAAGGCCTGCTACGAGGTGAGCTACGAGGCCAACAATCGGCCGGATTGGGTCTGGATTCCACTCAATGCGCTCAAGCGACTCGCCAGCGCTCGAGAAGATTGAGTCGCGCTGCCAGTCAGGCGAGGGCTTCGTGCAGCCGGTCCACCGATTGCGTGAGAGTGGGCGAAAGGCGCAGCACGCCCGGCGCAGATGCCGAGCCAGCGGCGGCGCCACCGAACAGGACCACCAGGTCCGGCCTCGCCGCGCCGAGGGCTTCGGCAACGCGGACCGCCGCCGGTGCGTCCGCTTTCATCGGGACAGCGATCACCGCAGCTCGAGCCGCGGACTCGAGCGCTGCCCGGACCCAGTCGTCGGTGGGCAGGTCCGATCCCAGGTACACCACGGCGAGGCCCGATCTCCGAACCGCTGCCGCGAACGCCAGGGCTCCCAGTTCGTGACGTGCGCCCGGCGGCAGGCCGACGAGCACGGGCCTATCGCCGGCGTGGGGGCGTCCTGCCGCCTGGAATGCTGACGCAAGGCGGCGCAGCACCAGGTGGCTCGCCGTGTGCTCCGAAGCAACGTCAACAGTTCCCGCGACCCACGCGTCGCCGATTGCCGTCATCATCGGCTGCAGGAAGGTGTCGGCAACGCTCTCGAATGATCCGATCGCGAACACCTCGTCCAGCGCGGCCTCCATGCCGGCCTGATCAAGATGCCGCGCGCCCTCCAGGAAGCGCCCTACCATCGCCTCGATCTCCGGTAATCCCTCGGCATTGCGTGGGGCCGCGGGCTTCGTCAGCAGCTCTGAGATTGCTGGGTCTGCCATCTCCCGCACGGCCGCCGCGGCGTTGCTCGCGCTCCAGCCGTTCTAGAGG
>JANMPX010000275.1:0-1974 GCA_031370085.1 Chloroflexota bacterium
AGCCGGTGTCCGGCGGCGACTCTGCGAAGGGCGGCTCTGCCACATCACGCGGGCGTTAGCGGCGAATCTTCCACCACCACGCGCCTGATCCGGCGACGACAGCAAACAACCCACCCGTGATGACGCCGATTAGCACCCAGCTCGTCCCGCCGCTACTGCCTCCACGCCCGGGGCGCGCTGTCGGGGTGGGCCCTGATGCGGGCGTGCGGCACGGATCGATGGGGGGCGATGACGGCGGTGAGAGCGGCCCGCTCGCGACCGGCGGCGATGCAGGCGGCGGCGATACTGGCGCGCCGGCTATCGGCGGCGATGCGGGCGGCGGTGACACTGGCGCTCCGGCGACCGGCGGCGATGCAGGTGGGGGCGATAGCGGGCCCGTCGCGATCGGCGGCGATGCGGGCGGCGACAGGGGTCGCGGCGCACACGGGACTACGGGCGGCGATGATACTGGCGGTGAGGTCGCTCAGGGCGACGCGGGCGGCGCGACTGGAGGTGACGCCGGTGGGGGCGAGATCGGCGACGGCACTGTGGTCGGCTGACCGAGCGCCGGCGTATCGAGCGGCAGCGGCGGCGCTCCCGCAGGCGTGGCCTCGGGCGTGATGACCGGCGCCGGTGTGAAGTCGATCGGCGGGTTCACCACTGCGGTGGGCGTTGATGTCGGCAATTCGGTTGGTACCGAGGTCGGGATTGGCGTTCGCGTGGCATTCGGCACGGCGGTCGCGGTCGGAAAGCGCACGATGAACTTCCCTGTCGTGACGGTGGCCTTCGACTTCACGTTGACGACCTTGAATACGTGCGTACCCTCGGATGCGTCGTCCGGAATGACGAACGTGCGGTGGAACGGAGGGTTCTCGTTCGGCCCGGTGTCCGCGAGGCCGCTCGACCCGCCGTCCCACTCGAAGGCGAAGATGCTCCCGGCCGATGCCGTCAGTGTCAGCGACACTGAGGTACCGGGAGGCCCCTCGCTGGGATCGAGGCTCAGCGACGTCTGGACGCCCGCCTGCACGCGCGGTGCACAGCTCCACGCCACGAGGACGATTGTGGCGATGATCACGAGAGCGCGGAGGGCGGCGAGCGGAGTTGATCTCATATCAACCACGGGTATACGCCCCGGCCGCCTCACGCGTCCATCGGGATTCTCCTCAGTGGGAGCTCGCGCGATGCGCGGATCTCACCGCGGCCGCCGAACTACGACCACAAGCTGGCCACTGCAGACATATACTCCGCCCGCCTCATAGAACGCTGGATAACACTAGCCGCACGCCTAGTCCGAACAACGCGATCGCCAGCAATCGCACGATGATCGGGCCCTTGAATCGCTGCGCGAGCCGCGCCCCAACCTGCGCCCCCGGCACAACGCCTGCGGCCAACAGCAACGCGCGAAGCAGGTTCGTCCCCGCCAGGTCGCCGTTCCAAAGATGCACGCCGCTACCCGTCGCGGACGCGATCGCGAGCACGAAGTGTGACGTTGCCACGGCGACATGCACCGGGAATCGCAGGAGCGTGATCATGATCGGGACGTGGATCACACCGCCGCCGATCCCCAGAAGGCTCGACAGGAATCCCACGCCAATTGAGTACAGGATCCCCTGCCACATGTTGTACGAGTATCGGAAGGTCTCACCCTCGTCGCCGGGCATCGTCCGCGTGACGACGCCCCAGCCCCGCAGGGGCGATCGGATCGCGGCGGTCTGACCCGCACTCCACAACGTGTACGCCGCTAATCCGAGCAGCAGCACGCCGAACATCAGGTCAAAGACGTCGCGCGGCACGGCGCTCACAAGGAACGCGCCGGTGATCGCGCCGGGTATTGATGCGATCGCGAAGATGATGCCGGTGAAGTAGTCGATGCGCTTCAGCCGCGCGTAGGCCGCCGACCCGGATACCGCGTTGAAGAACACCACCATCAGCGAGATCGATGTGAGCGACGTCGGATCCTCGCTCGGGTAAATCAGCAGCAACGCCGGCACGAGC
>JANMPX010000308.1:0-2654 GCA_031370085.1 Chloroflexota bacterium
GGCCGGCGAAATCATGGGTCTGCAGGCTCTCGAGCTCGGCAAGGGCGGCGTCGAAGATGGCGATCGCCTCCGCGTCATCGGCCGATAGGGAATGGCCCGCTTCGCGACGGCGCTTGGCATCGGTTGCCCGGGTGGCGTTGAGGATCATGCGGCGCACGGTCGGCAGCCGATCCTCCTCGAAGAACATGTGCTCGGTCCGGCACAGGCCGATCCCCTGGGCGCCGAAGGCGCGCGCCCGCTCCGCGTCGCGGGGGTAGTCGGCGTTGGCCCAGACCTGCAGGCGCCGGACCTCATCGGCCCAGCCGAGCAGGGTTGCGAGGTCGTGTTCGTCTTCGAAGCGGGCCTCGATGGTCGGCAGCTCACCGGCGTAGATCTCGCCGGTGGTGCCGTCAATGCTGATCATGTCGCCCTCACGGACGACCGTCTCACCCGCTCGCATGGTGCGGTTCGCGTAGTCGATCTGGAGCGCCTCGGCGCCCGCCACGCAGGGCAGCCCCATGCTGCGGGCGACCACCGCCGCGTGGCTGGTGGCACCTCCCCGGGCGGTCAGCACGCCGCGCGCGGCCAGCATGCCGTGCACGTCGTCGGGGCTGGTCTCGATCCGCACCAGGATCACCGCATCGCCGGCCGCCTTTGCCTCCTCGGCCCGGTCCGGGTCGAAGATCACCTTGCCGGTGGCCGCGCCCGGCGATGCATTCAGGCCCTTGGCCAGGAAGCGGTCCTGCGCCTTCCCCTTGGCCGCCTCGTCGAAGCGTGGCAGGAGCAGCTGGACGATCTGGGCGGGTTCCACACGGCCGAGCGCCTCGTCGCGCGTCAGGATCCCCTCCGCCACCATGTCGACCGCGATCTTCACCGCCGCCGGCGCCGTGCGCTTGGCCGATCGGGTCTGGAGCATGAACAGCTTGCCGCGCTCGATGGTGAACTCGAGGTCCTGGGCGTCGCGGTAGTGGCGCTCGAGCCGCTCCGCGATCGCCTCGAACTCGGCATACACGGCGGGCAGCTCGTCGCGCATCTGGCTGATCTTGGCCGGGGTTCGGATCCCCGCCACCACGTCTTCGCCCTGGGCATTGGTCAGGTACTCGCCGTAGAGCACCTTCTCCCCGGTGTTGGGGTCGCGGGTGAACGCGACGCCCGTTCCCGAATCGGCGCCCATGTTGCCGAAGACCATGGTCACCACGCTCACCGCGGTGCCGAGGTCGTGCGGGATCTTGTTGAACTCGCGGTAGTCGTGCGCCCGCTTGCCGAACCAGCTGTCAAAGACCGCCCGGATGGCCAGCTCCAGCTGCCGATACGGGTCGGTCGGGAATGGCGCGCCGGTCCGCTCCTGGACGATCTCGCGATAGCGGTCCGCAATCTCGCGCAGGTCCGCTGCCGCCAGATCGGTGTCGAGCTTCACGCCGCGCCGCTGCTTGAGATCGTCGAACGGCTCGTCGAAGGCAGCCGCCGGGATGTCCAGCACGATCCGCCCGAACATCGCGACGAAGCGGCGCCAGGCGTCGTAGCCGAAGCGCTCGTTGCCGGTCAGCGCGATCAGCCCGGCGACGGTCTCGGGGTTGAGACCAAGGTTGAGGACGGTGTCCATCATCCCCGGCATGCTGAACGCAGCCCCCGACCGGACGCTCACCAGCAACGGGTTGGCCGCGTCGCCGAATCCCTTGCCGGTCTGCGCCTCCAGATCCGCCATGTGGACCCGCACATCCGCCCACAGGCCGTCGGGCAGCTCACGCTGGTTGGTGTAGTAGGCGTTGCAGGCGGCGGTCGTGATCGTGAAGCCCGGTGGGACCGGCAATCCCGCGTTCGTCATCTCGGCCAGCCCTGCGCCCTTGCCACCGAGCAGCGCGCGCATCGAGGCGTTCCCTTCGGAGAAGGCGTAGATCCACTGGCCCGTCGCTGCTCCGGAGTCCGGCGCGGCGGCGTCTGGCTCCATTGGGGCGGGCTTGCGGGTCGTTTCGGTCATGGGTTGGCGCAATCCTCGTTACGAGCCGGGGAGTCTCGATTGTACCCGGCTCCCCCGCCAGGAGACCTCGCGGCGGTCGCCGATCTGGTCACCAGACCTCGCCGGGCCGCCAGTCGACGGCGATCGGCAGGGTGACGTCGAGCCCAGGCGGCGTCGCGGGCGTGAAACGCACCATGATGCCCCCGTCCTCGCCGGCTGACCGCTCGACGCGTCCGTTCCGCAGTCGCACCCAGGTCTCGCCCTGCCAGACGACCCAGCCCAGCCGGGCATAGAAGGGCTGGGTCCCGGTCCCCAGCGCACCGAGCTCGTAGCGCGCATCGATCAGACGGTCGATGACCTCCATCACCTCGGTCCCGACGCCGCGTCGCTGCCAGTCGGGCGCGACCGCGACCGCCTCAACATAGCCGGCCTGCAACACGGCATCACCCGGGTAGATGAGCCGATCCACGATGGCGGCATGCGCAATGACGCCTCCTGTTGGGTGCTCCGCGAGGACGTGCACGCCTGGACCGATCGATTCCCAATAGCCGTCCCACGGCTCTGCAAAGGCCGCCACGCACAGGTCGGTCAGCGCAGACCACTCGGCGGGATCGAGCCTGGCCGAGGGAACCACGCGGATGGAGGTCATCGACGAGCGCGAAGGCGACGCTTGCCCGGCCGTCGGTAGCGGGCGTCGAGCAGTGGCCACAGGTCCGCG
>JANMPX010000280.1:0-7292 GCA_031370085.1 Chloroflexota bacterium
GGCTAGCGAGCGGGTCGTTGGCGGTCACGCGCCGGGTTGGTGCTGCGGGGGCGGCCACCGCCGCCTGGCCGGAGGCGCCGGCGGAGATACGGAAGGTCGCTGCGCCGGCGCGCACGTCGGGCGGCGTCTGCAGCGCGTCGATCGGGTACTTCGTGAGCTCAGTCGAGAGGCTGATGCTCGGTACATCCGAGGTCGAAATGACCACGCCGGAATCACCCGCGATCGTGACCTCGTGCCAGCCCACGTGGCCGTCGTCGGTGGGATCGGCCACGTCGACCGTTCGCGTGCCACCGCCGGCCGGCAGGCCTGCGCTGAACGTGCATACCAGCCGCAGGGTCGAGAGTCCTCCTGCCCCGGCCGGGAAGCTGAGCTGTGCCGGGCTCTGCGTGGCGAGCGTGAGCCGAGCTCCGTCCACCCGCAGTTCCACGGCGGACCGGACGGCGGCGCATGCCCCAGATGCATAGCTTGCGAGCTCGCTCGGATCGGTCTGGCCGCTGCCATCCCGGTCGATCACCTGCAGCTCGCTGAACGCGGGAATCTCAGCCATGTCGATGACATAGCGGACCGCAACGCCGCTTGAGCCGATGCTCACCGCGACTGCTCGATTGACGGTGTAGTTGCCCAATGGGTGCGCGGTGGCGATGCCCGCCGAAGCAAGCAGGGCCAGGCAGGCGAGCAGGGGAGCGGTCATGCGGCGCATAGTTCGCGTCACGGTGCGATGGCCGTTTCCAGTGCCGCCAGCGCTGCCTGTAGCACTCGCACCTGGAGCGGCGGCAACATGCCTGCGCCCCGAACCGCGGCGCTGAGCAGGCGGCCAGCCTCCGCGCTGCGACCCTGAGCCGCCGCGATCATGCCGGCGTGGTAGGCGATGCGGGGGTCAGGGGTGCCAAGCGAGAGCGCCCGAGCCGCAGCCGTGGCTGCGCCGGCGAGGTCGCCCGACTTGAACAGCGCCCAGGCCAGCGCGTCGTATCCGTAGACATCAGGGCGCACCACCAGCTCCTGGCGGGCACGAGCCACCGCATCCTCCAGGTCCCGGCCGTGATCGGCATCGAAGATGGTCAGCTGCCGGTCGTAGACCGATCCGGTGGCGCGGGCCACCTGTCCGATGCGGTCGACCAGGGCGTAGGTCTGCTCAGCGCGATGCGTGTCGCCGGCGAGGGAATACAGGTCGCCGAGCATGGCGACCGTCTCCGGCTGGGGCAGACGCGCGACGGCCTTTTCGAGCAGGGCGATCGCCTCGGGGCGCCGTCCCTGTGCTTCCCGGGTCCGTGCCAGGCCGACGCTGGCCGGCAGGTACGTGGACAGCGCGTCGAGCGCGCTCTGGTATTCGGCGGCCGCCTTGTCGAGCTGTGCCGTCTGGCGGTAGAGCTCCGCGAGCTGGAACCGATAGAAGGCGACTGCGTCGGCGAGGCCCTCATCGAGCGCCGATGCAGCGGCGCGGGATACGAGCCGGATGGCTGTGGCCGGGTCGCCGGTCAGGAAAGCGAGGCGGCCGAGCCGGCTCCAGACCGCGGGGGAGGAGACCAGGCCTTCGAGCGTCGCATAGCGCTGGCGTGCGGCGTCGATGCGCCCCGTCTCGAGGTACACGTCGCCCGACAGGCCGAGGGCCGCCAGGTTGGTCGGATCCGTGGCGAGCAGCTGGTCGGAAAGCTGTTCGGCCTGCTGCCACTCGTGGAGCGAGAAGGCGACCAGCGCCTGCCGGATCTCGACTCCCTTTGGATCGGGCGTGACCGCCGCGGCCTTGCCGAGCGCGGTCTGGGAGCGGGTCAGATCGCCCAGGTCGCCGCTCGCTCGGGAGCGGTCGAGGTAGGCATCGGCAAGGTAGATCAGGTCGAGATAGCTGGGGCTGGTGCCCGCCGCCGAGACGCGCCGCTCCCAGAAAGCGACGCGCTGCGACGGCGGTACCAACCCACCGAGCCCGCTGGTGCCTGCGCCCACGTCGAGCGATGGCACCTTGGGCACGGCCGGCCCCCCGCCGGCCGTGGTGTCGGGCTGCCCTGCCGGGCGCGAGGCGCTCAGCAGGTAGGTCCCCCCCACCACGAGCATGGCTGCAAAAGTGAACAGAAGGCCGCGCCGCATCCAGCCATCGACGCGGCCTGGCGTGAGAGTGGATCGAGTGCTCATCGGTCTGGGTCCGATCTTCAATGCGTGGGCTTGAGGTCGGACCCGGGCCGGAAGATCCGACCCGGGTCCGCGTTACGATCCCTTCAGTTCGGCGCCCCGAGGTACGGGAAGCTGGCCGAGAACGTGCTGTCGTTGGCGACGCAGTCGGTGAGCGGCGTGCCGGCCACCACCGAGAGCGCGACATCGATCACGTCATTGGGGAGAGCGCGACCGTTCAGCGCGGCGAAGTTCGCGTTCGTCGCGGTGTTGTAGGTGATCACGTCCGGCAGCAGCGCCCCGGCGATGGTCAACCCGTAGGTGTGCGGGTCGGCAACAACGCCGGCCAGCCCGCTGATCAATTCGACGACACCAGCGACTTGACCGGTGTAGTTCGCCACGTCGTTCTGCGGCTTGGCGCGGTTGTAGGCCTCCTTGGTCGAATCGATGTGGTTGAAGATCGTGTTGATCCCCGGCAGGCCCATCCGCTCGACCTGGTGCAGCGCGCCGTTCTCGACGATCGAGACGGTGCCCCAGATCTTGATGGTCGGATGCGCGGTGCCCGGCTTGAAGGCCGAGTCCGGCAGCTCCAGCACGATGGCCATGCCGTTGAAGCCCACGAAGAAATCGGTTGGCGCAGGGTTAGTGCGGGTGCAGTCGACGAGCCCGCCGAGATCGGCCAGGCCTCCACCGGCCAGCAGGGTGGCCTTGAAGTGCTTGAAGGCATTCAGGTCGAAGAAGAACGGATCGTCACGCAGGCCGGCCCAGATCTTCCCGCCGCCCGCAAGGGCCACGGTCTGGTAGCTGGTCCCGTGTCCGATCGACTTGCCGCCGGCCCAACTGGCCGGGTTGGCCGCGCCGTCTGCCCGCAGAACCGTCAGGGACTGCTTGCCGTTGCTTGCCAGTCCACCGAACTTGATGCGGTAGGCAACGTCGGGGATCGCGTCGCCGTTGGTGCTCACCTTGAACTCATAGAGGGCACCGGGGCGGAAGCTGGTCGGCGACAGGATGCCGGCCGCCGGGTCGATGGTCATGGCCAGCACGGTGTTGCCGCTGTTCTGGTTCTGGAAGACGTACACGTCATTGATGTCGATGCGTCCGTCACCCCGGACGGTTGGTGCATCGAGGTGGTCGGCGGCGCCGACACGGAATGCCGCTGAGCCGACCACGAGTGCCAGGGCGGTACCCAGGATCAGCAGCGGCGTGGCAATGGTGCGCAAGGCAATTGTGCGCATGGGTGGGTTCTCCTCATCTCGCTGTGTCGATTGGCGTTAGCGCGCTGATCGAGGTACGACGGAGAGGAGATGCCGTATCACGGGACCCGGCATGATGCGCGACGCGGGGGATTGCGTTATCTATGTGGAGCGTGCAACGTCAGTTCCGAGGGACCTTCGTGACTAATTCAGTGACGCTCCATGACGAGACGATCCTGGCGCAGCGGATCCGATCGGGCGACCGCGCCGCGTTGGGCGAGGTCTACGATCGACACGCGTCGGTCGCCATGGCGGTGGCGCTGCGGATCGTCGCTGATCGGCCACAGGCGGAGGACCTCGTGCACGATGCGTTTGTAGCGGTGTGGCAGAAGATCGACCGATTCGATCCCGCCCGCGGCAGCCTGCGGTCGTGGATCGTGACCATCGTACGCAACCGGGCAATCGACCGGCTGCGAGCGGTTCGACCGAGCATCGAGATCGGCGAGGCCGATGAGCGCTCCCTCCTGCAGAGCGGCCCCAACCCGACCTGGGACGGCGCGTTGGCGCGGCTCGGAGCCTCGCAGTTGCGGGCGGCCCTGGCCGGCCTCCCCGTGGAGCAGCGCGAGGCGATCGAGCTCGCCTATTTCGGCGGGCACACCTACCGGGAGATCGCAGCCCTGACCGGGGTCCCGCTGGGGACCGCCAACGGCCGCCTCCGACTCGCGCTGGCCCGCCTCCGAGAGCTCCTGCGCCAGAGCGACGCCGCCCCGGTGGGCGGGTCCGGCGGAGGCGAGCGATGAGCGACGAGGTAACCTGCCAGGCGGTGGATGAGCTGGCGGGCTCCTTTGCCCTGGGCGCCGTGGAGCGCGACGAGAAGGAGGCCGTGGCCGCGCATCTCGCCTCGTGTGATCAACCGCACAGGGAGATCCGCGAGTCGATCGGTGCCGGCGAGCTGCTGGCGACGAGCCTCGAGCCGGTCGCTCCGCCGGCCGCGCTCCGCGATCGACTCATGGCCACCCTCGAACGGATCCCACAGGCGCATCGGCCGCTCGTCCCTGCCCCCTCGCCCCCCACCGGCCGCGCCGGCTGGCTCGACTGGCTGTCGCCGCGGCTGGCTCGCCCGCTGGCGCTCGCCGCAGTGGTCGCACTACTGGCGGTCGGCGCCTGGAACCTGGGGCTGCAGTCGCAGATCGGCCAGCGAGATGCCGCCTTGCGTGCGGTGGCAAGCGCCATCGCCAACGGCCAGGCCGCGTTCCGGGTCGATGGCAGCGCCGGACGCGGCTACGTGGTCGACACTCCGGGTGCGGGGGCGGCATTGGTGGTCGCCGACCTCCAGCGGCTGCCCGCCGACCGCCTCTACGAGCTGTGGCTGATCGACGCGTCAGGTGCCCCGGTGGCGGTCGGCACCTTCAATCCGACCGAGGCAGCCGTGGCGGTGGTATCGCTTGAGCGTGACTTGGGCGGCTACGCCACCTTTGCGGTGACGGTCGAGGCGGAGCGGGTCGCCAAGCCCAGCGGCTCGCCGGTGATGATCGGCGACCTGAAGGCTGGCTAGACGGTCCCGCCGGCGAAACAGCCGGCGGATCCGGGTCCGGCGCGTCCCTCTCCGCTGATTGACCCTCCCCACGCTCGCTGATAGAATCCGCAGGCTTGCGCGCAGGATCTCGATCCGAGCGCGACATTCATGAGCAGAGAGGAGGCGAGACGTTTGGCAGAGGTCCGCGTGGGCGAGAACGAGTCGTTCGAGAGCGCATTGCGCCGCTTCAACAAGAAGATCCAGCAGTCGGGGATCCTGGCGGAGGCACGGCGCCGCGAGCACTACGAGAAGCCCAGCGTGAAGCGGAAGCGCAAGGAAGCCAAGAAGCGCAAGACAACCCGCGAATAGTCGCCAGACGCTCCCTTCATACCCGGCGGGCCCGGTCGAACCGATCGATGAGACCGATGACGCTCGCCTCTATCAGCCGATGACTCTGCAGGAACGGATCGAGTCCGCCATGCGCGACGCGATGCGCGCCCACGATGGGCGGCGCACGCTGACGCTGCGCTCGGCCATGTCGGCCGCCCACAACCGGGAGATCGAGCTCGGCCGGCCGCTCACCGACGAGGAGTACGTCGAAGTGCTCGGCAGGCAGGTGAAGCAGCGCCGCGAGAGCATGGAGCTGTTCCGGGCCGGCAACCGCGAGGCGATGGCGCTCAACGAGGAGGCCGAGCTGGCGATCATCACCGAGTACCTCCCCGAGCAGCTGTCGCCCGACGAGTTGGAGGGGATCGTGCGCTCCGCGATCGCCGAGACCGGCGCCTCGTCACCGGCCGACCTCGGCAAGGTGATGGGCCGGGTCGTGCCACAGACCAAGGGGCGCGCGGACGGCAAGGCGCTCTCCGAGCTGGTGCGGCGCCTGCTGGCAGGCTGAGGCATGTTCATCCCACGCACCCTGGCGCAGACCGAGGGACCGGGACCCCGAGCCTGGGCGCGCGCCGCGATCGTCGGCGCCTTCCTCGCAGCGCTCCTATTCGCCGTCCTGTCGGCCAACATCACGACCGGCCAGGTCAACCTGACGGTGGGCGACGTGGCGCAGCGTGAGATCCAGGCCACGCGGGCCATCAGCTTCATCAGCAACTCGCAGACCCAGGCCGCGCGCGACACGGCGGCGGCCGCAGTCGAGCCGATCTATGAGGGAATCCGCCCGTTTGTCGACATCCACGACCAGCAGCTCCGCCTGTACGACTCAGTGGCGGCATCCATCTCCACTGTGCTGGTGGGGCGTGACGCCGGAACCCTGACCGCCTCCGAGGTGCCGATTCGTCTCCGAACCGTGGCACCTGCCTTCAGCGATGCTCAGATCACGCTGGTCGCCACCATGGACGCGGCTCGCTGGGAGCAGGTTGCCGCGGCAGGACGCACCGTGCTGGATGCCACCATGTCGGCCGAGGTGCGCGACGACCAGGTGGCCACCGCGCGCCAGCAGGTGCGCACCAACATCACCAACGACCTGGACCAGCCCGAGCGTGAGCTGGCCGGCGACCTGGCTGCGGCGCAGGTGGCGCCGAACACCGAGTTCGCAGCAGCCAAGACCGATGCGGCGCGCGAGCAGGCGCGCCAGAGCGTGGTGCCGGTCGTGGTCGACGTGGGGTCCACCGAGGTGATCGTGCGGGTCGGCGACAAGATCACCGTGCTCGACCTCGAGAAGCTGGACAAGCTCGGGCTGACCCAACCGCGGATCGAGATCACCACCATCGTGGGGCAGGCCATGGCGGCACTGCTGCTGACCGCCCTGCTGATCGCCTTCCTGTGGCGATTCGAGCCGACCATCTGGTTCCGCAACCGCTCGCTGCTGCTCTTCCTGCTGGCCCTGGTGGGGACCGCGGTGGCGATCCGCATCGCCTCCGACCGCACCCTGTGGGCCTACGTGGTGCCGACGGCGGCCACCGTCATGCTCACCGCCATCCTGCTCGACGGGGCGGCCGGGGTGGCGATGGCGGTGGCGCTGGCGATGCTCGCCGGGGTGATGAATCGCGATGCCTTCGAGCCGGCGGTCTACACGCTGGCTGGGGGGTTTGCCGCCCTGGCGACCGTGGTTCGCGCAGAGCGGCTGAATGTCTTCGTGCGCGCCGGCCTGGCGCTGGCCGTCACGAATATCGGTGTCCTGACGACCTTCAACCTGCTCGAGCAACGCGATCTCGCCGCCATCCTGCAGGGGATGGCCGCCGGGACGGTCAACGCGGGGCTGGCCGTGGTGCTGGCGGTCGGATCGTTCGCCGTGCTGGGCAACCTGTTCGGGATCATGACGGTCTTCCAGCTGCTGGAGCTGGCCAACCCCTCGTCACGACTGCTGCGCCGCCTGCTGCTCGAGACGCCGGGGACCTACCACCACAGCGTCATGGTCGGCAACCTCGCGGAGCGCGCGGCCGAGACGATCGGCGCCGATCCGCTGCTGGCCCGGGTGGGGGCGTACTACCACGACATCGGCAAGATGAAGAATCCGCTGGCCTTCATCGAGA
>JANMPX010000311.1:0-5334 GCA_031370085.1 Chloroflexota bacterium
TCGGTCACCCCCATGGCCCCGAAGAGGGTGGCGTACAGCTCGGTCGCCTCGTCGCCCAGGGAAGAGGCGGTGGCCCCGATCGCGATCTTGGCGCTCGGGCCGCCCGCCAGGTTCACGAAGCGCGACAGGATCTGGCGCTGGCGCAGCTTCTCCTCGGCACCCCCGATGATCAGCAGATGCCCGACACGTCCGCCGGAGGGTGGTGAGGTCAGGGCCATGTTGCGGGGCAGCATACCGTTCAGACGCTAGACTCGACCGAATGTCCGTCCGCACGGAGCTCCGTGACTTCTACGCGGTGCTCGGCAGCGAACCGACCGCCACGGTCGCCGAGCTGCGTTCCGCGTTCCGGGCATCGGTGCTGCGCCACCATCCCGATCGCAGCAGCGGCGATGCTCTGGCGACGAGTCGCACCTCGATCCTCAACCGGGCGTGGAGCGAACTGCGAGACCCGGTGCGGCGGCTGCACTACGACCACGCGCTGGAGCGCGGCGCGGCCGAGACCCTCGCCTGGCCGCTGACCGGCGACGAGAGCCCGGCCCGGGCCCCGCGCCGTCGCGTCGCGGCCCCGCCCCGCAGTCGCTGGCACATGCCCCAGCATCGCAGCGTGCATGGCTTCCGGGTACCGGTCGAGGTCTTTGTGGCGGGCCCCGCCGCACAGGACCGCTGGATCGTGGCCAACTACATCGAGGGCGAGGATTGGCGCACCCACCACGAGCGCTACTGGTTGCGCTATGCAGTGCGCCACTACCGGGAGCGTGGCCGGATGGAGGATTGGCTGGGCGCGCAGGAGCGCCTGGTGGAGCTCGACGGCAGCTTCGACACGCTCGCCCGCGCCAACCTGCGCCCGGCCTACCTGGCCGCCGGCGAGCTGCTGCGCGGCGTCGGGTTTCTGCGTACGGCGGCGGAGCACTATGCGGCCGGCACCCCTCCCCGTCGCTGGGTCGATCGCGAGCTGCGCGCGCTGCTCGGCGAGTACCGCGACCAACGGGTACGACGCGGCGTCCCGGCTGACCGGGCGGAGGCCGCCGAGCTGCTCCTCAACTACCTGGAGGCGCTCGACATGGAGCCCGGTTTCGCCGATGTTCGGGCGGCGATCATGGCCCACCTGCGCGCCGGCAACCGTGAGCGGGCGGCCGAGCTCCTGGAGCGCGCCGTGGCGGACCCGATCCGTGAGCCGGCCCGCTGGTTCAGCGTGGTGCAGCTGCTCACCGAGGCTGGCGAGCTGGACCGCGCCTCGCGGCTGCTGGCCGCCATCGCCCGCGGCGAGCACCCCGACGCGCTGAATCGCCGCCGCATCAAGGGCGACCCGGCGCGCCGCATCGGGGCGGCTCGGGTGCGCCTGGCACGGGCACGCGCACGCGCTGCGGCGCGTGCATCGGCGCGTGCCAAAACCGCCTCACGCAGCGCTGCACGGCGCCCAGGGCCGGCGCGGATCGAGCAGGCATAGCCATGCCATGGCTACTACGGCCAACTTGAGGCCGATACTTGGCCGTCATGGCCGCCGCGAGGCGAATCGGTCACCTAGGCGGCGCCCGGACGCTCATCTTGGCCGTAGTAACCGCCGGGCGGCTCCGAGGCAGGAGTCGTGCCGGCCAACGCTGAGCCGGCGCGGATCGAGCAGGCATAGCCATGCCATGGCTACTACGGCCAACTTGAGGCCGATATTTGGCCGTCATGGCCGCAGCGCGGCGAATCGGCCACCCACAGGGCTCTCGGACGCTCATCTTGGCCGTAGTAACCGCCGGGCGGCTCCGAGGCAGGAGTCGTGCCGCCCGGTGGCTCCGAGATGGGAGACAGGAGGGCCCAACGCCCTAGGGGCGGCAGCAACGGCCCGGTGCGAAGCTCTCCAGCAACGCTCTAGGGAGCGGTGACCACCTCGACCGGTCCGAGGTCCAGTTTTTCGACCTCGGCCGTGATGGCCGATGCCTCGCCGACCGCCAGCATCAGCAGGTCATCGGTGCGCAGCAGATCGCGGGCCGCACCCGCTGCGTGCGTGGCAGTGACCCCCTCGATCCGCGAACGGTACGTCTGCCAGTAGTCGTCGGGCAGGTCGTAGATGGCGAGCGGCTCGATCGCGGCGGCGATCCCGCCGGTCGTCTCGAAGCGGAGCGGAAAGATTCCGACCTGGTAGGTGCGCGCCTCGACCAGCTCTGCGTCGGTGGGCGGATGGTCGGAGGCGGCCTGCAGCAGGGCGCACAGCTCCGCGAGCGCGGGGGCGGTGACCTCGGTCTGGACCGCGGCGGTGGCGACAAACGGTCCGGCGGCGCGCCGCGGATCGAAGCCGCAGCGCGCTCCGTAGGTGTAGCCCAGCTCCTCGCGCAGGCGGCGGTTGAGCCGCGACCAGAACATGCCGCCGATCACCGTCGCCAGGGTCATGGCCGGGAACAGGCGCGGATCGAATCGGTCGATCCCGATCCGCCCGACGCGGAGCTCGCTCTGCACCGATCCGGGTCGATCGACGATCACCACCCGGCGTCCGCCGGCCGCGGCGGCGGTGATCTGGCGGTGCCCCGGACCGCTGCCGCTCCATTGGCCCAGGTGGGTCTCCGCGGCGGCCAGCACGCGGTCGGGATCGAAGGCGCCGGCCACCACCAGGTGAGCGCCGGACGGCCGATAGTTGGTGGCGTGGAAGCTGCGGGCATCCTCGACCGTCAGGCCGCCGACGGTCTCCGGCCCGCCGGCCGAGCTGCGCTGGTACGGGGAGGTCGCGGCGTAGAGGTGGGTGCGGAAGGATTCATCAGCCAGCCGACCGGGATCGGCACGTGCCTGCAGGATGTCGGCGAGGCGCTCGGCCTTGAGCCGCTCGAACTCGCCGGGATCAAGGCGAGGCTGCTGAAGCATCTCGGCGAGCAGGGCCAGACCAGTCTCGACATGCTCGGGAAGCGACTGGAAAACGGCGCGCGAGCTGTCCCAGCTGGACTCGCTGCTGACCCCGATGCCGAGCCGCTCGGTCGCCTCGGCGAAGGCCGCGGCGTCGAGCCGCGCGGTGCCGGTGACCAGCAGCTGCGCGGTCAGAGCGGCGATGCCGGCGTGTGCCTCGTCCTCGGTCGCCGCGCCGGCGTCGAGCAGCAGGTGGACATTGGTGAGCGTCGCTCCAGCAATCGGCACCAGCCAGATGGTCAGCCCGTTGGCGAGTCGGCTGCGATCGAAGCCGGGGAAGTGATATGGGCGCGGTTCGCCCGCGGCGGGGCGCTGGGGATTGACGGCGATCGTCATGCCGCGCCCTGCGCAGCCGCTTCCGGCTCGGCCGGAACGTAGGTCAGCACCAGGCGGTTGTCGGGACGCAGCGCGGCCGCCATTGCCGCTCGCACCCGGTCGGGGGTGACCGATACGTATCGGCTCACCTCGGTGTTGATCATGCCCGGCTCGTCGAACAGGCAGCCGTACATTGAAAGCCGGTCGGCCCGCTCGGCGATCCGCTCCAGGCTCGACTCGACGCTGGCGGCATGCAAGTTGCGGACGCGCTCCAGCTCCGCCTCGGACGGACCCTCGCTGGCAAGTCGCTCGACCTCGGCCAGCACGGCCTCCTCGAGCGCATCGATCTCGACGCCCGGTCGAGCGGTGGCCCACAGGGCGAAGATGCTGGCGCCGCCAACGAACGGGAAGGCAAAGACGGTGACGTCCTGGGCCAGCTGTCGCTCTCGCACGAGGGTCGCGTACATCCGCGACGCACGCCCCGCGCCCAGCAGGTCGGCGGTCACCTCGAGGGCGTCGAATTCGGGAGTGCCGAAGATCGGCATGCGGTAGGCGAGGTAGACGCGTGGCAACGGGACGCGGTCGGGGACGATCTCGCGGATCTCGCTGCCGAGGTTCGGTGCAACCGCCACGTCGGGCTGCGCGGGCAGGTCTGGGTTGGCGGGGATCGGCCCGAAATGCTTCTCGATCAGCGCGTTTGCGGCGTGGGCGTCGAAGTCACCCGCAATGGTGAGGACCGCGTTATTCGGCGCGTAGTAGGTGGCGAAGAACTCGCTCACGTCCGCAAGGCTGGCGGCGTTGAGGTCCTCCATCGAGCCGATGGTCGAATGGTGATAGGGGTGCTCCAGCGGGTAGAGCAGTTCCTGGATCTTCTCGTCCCAGGTCCCGTAGGGCTGGTTGTCGACCGACCAGCGCCGTTCGTTCTTGACCACCTCGCGCTGGTTGTCGAGCTTCTCCTGGGTCATCGCCGGGAGCAGGCCGGCGAGCCGATCGGCCTCCAGCCACAGCGCCAGCTCCAGCTCGTGGCTGGGGAGGGTCTCGAAGTAGTTCGTACGATCCAGCCAGGTGCTGGCATTCAACGTCCCACCGGCGGCCTGCACCAGGGTGAAGTGCTCGCCCTTGGCGACCCCTTTCGAGCCCTGGAACATCATGTGCTCGAACAGGTGCGCGAATCCGGTCTTGCCCGCCTTCTCATGCTTGCTGCCGACGTCGTACCACAGGTTGACCGCCACGATCGGCGCGCGGTCGTCCCGCGACAGGACGACGCGCAGGCCGTTCGACAGCGTGTGGCGCTCGATCGGGATGTGGGGCAAGGGGCGGTCCTCTGCGTCAGCCGCGGCGGTGTGGACGGGCGGCGGGAAGGCTACCACGGCTTCGGACCTTGGGCCTGATCGGGTTGTCCGCGATCGCGGCAAGCACCGCCTTCACCTCGAACGGGGCCATCCCCGGGTGCTTGGAGAGGATGCGCGCGACCATTCCCGCCACGTGCGGGGCGGCGAAGCTGTTCCCGGTCGCGACGGTTGAGCCGCCGTTCTTCCAGGCGATCGGCACGTCGACCCCCCAGGCCCCGAATTCGACCGGGGGAGCGGGGTTGTAGTAGAGCCGCAACGGGTCCGGCTCGCCATGCGCGGCCACCGAGAAGGCCGATGAGAAGAGCGAGGGGTAGCTCGGGGCCGGCACGTTGTTTGCCGCGCACACCAGCGCGACGCCGCGGAAATAGGCTTGATCGGCCAGGTCATGGAAGACCGAGAAGAGCGCCTCGCTCTTGGAGGAGAGGCTCAGGTTCAGGACGCCGCACCCGTGTTCGATGGCCCACTCCAGCCCCGCCGCGAACGCCGTCCCCTTGCCGCGCAGGTCGCTGCCGAGGACCCGGATCGAGACCAGCTCGACCTCCGGCGCGAGCCCAACGATGATCCCGCCGCAGGCAGTGGCATGGCCATACAGGTCGACTGGCTCGTCGGGGACGATCCGCGGCTCGCCATCCACCATCTGGACCGCCACGCTCTCGACGACGCGCCCATTGAGGCCTGGATGGGCCGCCTCCAGCCCGCTGTCGATGATGCCGACCTTGACCCCTGAGCCGGTCGCGCCGCCCCAGGCCCACTCCCGCGAGACGCCCCCCAGACGCATTGATCGGGC
>JANMPX010000011.1:0-1684 GCA_031370085.1 Chloroflexota bacterium
CAAGGTGCACGACCTTTCGGTCCCGCTTGGTCAGGGTGCCATAGGCCACGTCGCGAACAAGCGCCTGGACGAAGCCATACTGCCCGCGCTCGGGCGACTTCGGATCCATGTCAAGCGTGAGCAGCTCGCGCTTGACGAGAGCCCGCAGGCGCGTCTCCAGCTCGTCGCTCTGGCCGGTGACGGCGGCAAGGGCACCGATGGTGAAGGTCTGGCCCAGCACCGATGCGTACTGCAGCAGCGACCGATCGGTCGCATCGAGCGAGTCCATGCGCGCCGCAATCAGGGCGTGCAGGGTGGCCGGCACCGCCAGTGTGCTGAGGTCGCCGATCGGCTGGTAGACCCCATCCCGAAGCTCGAGGCGCCCGTCCTGCAGGAGCATGCGCACCGTTTCGACGGCGTACAGCGGGATCCCCTCGGCGCGCGTCACGATCTGCTTGACGGTCGGCTCGGGGAGGCCCGGCACCAGGCTGGACAGGATCTCGCGGATCACCTCGTCGGGGAGCGGCTCCAGGGCGATGCTGGTGAAGCTGCGCTGCCCGGCGCCCCAGTTCGGGCGCTTGTCGAGGAGCTCCGGTCGCGACAGGGTGATGATGTAGATGGCGAAGCCGCGGCTCCACTCGAGCAGGTGGTCGATAAAGTCGAGCTGACCGGGATCGGCCCAATGCAGGTCCTCGAACACCATGACCACGGTGTTGTCGCCGGCCACGCGCTCGAAGAAGGTCCGCCACGCGGCGAAGAGCTCCTCGCGGCCGCCCGCATCGGTCTCGCCGACACCCAGCAGCTGCTCGAGCTTGGGCTCCATCCAGCGTCGCTCGACCTCGTCGGGGACGTAGGTCTCCAGCGTCTTGTTGAGCTTCGCGCGGGTGGTCGCCGCATCGTCCAGCTCGAGGAGACCGACCCGGCTGCGCACCATCTCGGCCAGCGCCCAGAAACTGATCCCCTCGCCGTAGGCGGGGGAGCGGCCCTGGTGCCACAGCACTGTCATCTTGATGCCGTCGATGTACTTGAGGAACTCCCACGCCAACCGGCTCTTGCCGATTCCGGCCTGGCCGATCACCGACACCAGCCTCGGGCGCTTCTCGCGTGGCGCGGCGTTGAACAGGTCCTTGATCAGCCGGAGCTCGCTGTCGCGGCCCATGAACGGGGCCTCGAGCTGCTCGCCGCGACCGACACCGCCACGCTGCGCCACCACCCGCAGGGCGCGATAGGCAGGCACCGGGCTGATCTTGCCCTTCAGCTCCTGCTCACCGACCGGCTCGAAGACGATGGCGCTTTCCGCACTGCGGAAGGTCGCCTCGCCCACCAGCACGGTATTGGCCGGCGCGACTGATTGGAGACGAGACGCCGTGTTCACCAGATCGCCGGCCACCATTCCCTGGTTGGAGGCGCCCAGGGTGACCGCTGCCTCGCCGGTGAGCACGCCCGCGCGAACGCTGAGCTTCTCCTCGCCGTGGCCGAGGTTCGTGACCGCGTCCACCAGCTCGAGGGCGGCCCGCACGGCCCGTTCGGCGTCATCCTCGTGGGCGACTGGCGTCCCCCAGACCGCCATCACCGCGTCGCCGATGAACTTCTCCACCGTGCCGCCGTAGCGCGTGATGATGTCCTGAGCGACGCCGAAGTACTCGGTCAGCTGCTCGCGCACCGCCTCGGCGTCCCGCGACTCCGACATGGTGGTGAAGCCGAC
>JANMPX010000030.1:0-4195 GCA_031370085.1 Chloroflexota bacterium
TCAGTCCTCCCCCTCTCGCCATACCCCAGCCCTCGATTGACGAGAAAGGAGATCGCGACGCTGGGCGGACAGGTGGGTGTCGTGGCCCGTCAATTGGACGCGAGCGGGGAGAGGTCTCGGCCCTGTTCAGCGGTCAGGTCAAACCCGGGTAGCGCGTGTTCGTCCCGTCGAGCGCGATACGCGGCGAAGGCCTCGGTTTCACTTGAGCGTCCGGACAGCCAGCTATCGATTGCCTCGGCAAGAAAGACGGCATGCGTGCCCGCGTTGTCCATGCCGAGCCCCGTCCATGGGTCTTGGCTGAGCGACGCGTCGCCGACGAGCGCCCACCCTGGGCCCGAAGGGGTCCGAACAATGGCGTCCTTCGGCCCCGACCCGAGCATCCGGCCCGCTGGCGACGACGCTCTGAACTCCTGTGCGAGTCCCGAATGCGAGCTCAGCCGCTCCATAAAGCTCGCTTCGGGGTCGCGGCGGAAGGTTGCAAAGGCATCCAGGTTGATGGACAGCGCGATGCAGGTCATCCCGTCATCGCTCGGGAATGCATAGGCAAGTTCGTCACCACGGAACGAGAAGACCGGACCATCCCAGGAGTCACGCGGGCCACGGAAGCCACGCATGTAGCGGTAGTACATCGCCCGAGTCGCTCGTTCGCGGCGCTCCTCGGGGGCCTCCAGCCAGCGGGCCATGGCGGATGCGCGCTCATCAGCTCCCACGACCAATCGAGCTCGGACCTGCTGGGTAACGCCGCCGCGAGCGACGACCAGGCCAGCGATGCGGTCGCCATTACGGAGCAGGGACCGAGCGCTCGTGCCCTCCCGGACCTCCACTCCTGGGGTCGCGCGCGCCCGCTCGACAAGCAATTGATCCAACGGCCCTCGCCGGGCCGACAAGCAATACCCGACCTCACCGGGATCCTGTGGCCCATCGATCTGGGGCGCCGGAACGTCGCCCTGGAAGGTGTATTGGCGGGTAAGGGGTGGGGAGCCGAGCGCCAGGACATCGTCGAGCAGCCCCAATTGGGCAAGCACCTTCACCAGCCCCGCGCCCCGGAAGAAATGCGTGGAGATGGTGTCGCTGGGGAATGTCGTCGAGTCAATGACGAGGACCCGGTAGCCGGCGGCGCCCAAGAGTGTCGCCGTCACTGACCCGGCGATGCGCGCTCCGACGATGGCGACATCGAATTCGCTGGACACCATCGGACACTAGCACTCAGCCGATCGGCGTGACTGGACTGCCGGGTTCCGCGTTGAGGCCCAGCGGCAAACGAAATGCACCGCGGCCAGCGCCACCACACGCTCAACCGTTCACGCACCGACCCCACCTTCACCCGCATGTCGCGAGCCTAGTACCGGCGTCCGCCGCAACGTCGCCGGCGGGGCCTCTATCTCACAGGATTCAACCGGCCGAAGGCGTGTCCGGGTTCGCGTCGTCTGAAAGGGGTTCCTCTCCTTTCTCTCGGCCTTCAATTGACCCTCCATGGAGGCGGTGCTATCGTCCGCCGCCTGATGGAACCCGGCCTCAACGCACCGTCTCCGCGCACTTATCGTTCCCGCGCCGTGCGGCGGGCGGCGGCGCAGCGGGCCGAGTGTGCCGCGACGGCGGCGCTCAATGTGCTCGGCCAGAAATGGGTGCTGCGCATCGTTCGCGTGCTGGGCGAGCGGACCCAGCGTTTCTGCGAGCTGCAGGACGCGCTCGGCGGGGCGAACTCGGCGACCCTTTCGCAGCGCCTGAAGCTGCTGGAGGACGAGGGGCTGATCGACCGGCAGCTCGTCTCCGAGGTGCCGCCCTGGGTCGAGTACTCGCTCACCGACAAGGGGTCGGACCTGCGCCGCGCCATCGTCGGGATCGACCGCTGGGCAGATCGCTGGGCAGCGCGCCAGTGAGCCACGCCATCGCCGAGGAGCACCTGGTCGAGCACGGCGACGCGATGAACATGCTCCGCTCGGCGATCGCCGAGGCCCCCGGGCCCGAAGCTGCGACGCAGCGCGTCGTCGACCTGCTGCACGATCGGTTCAGCCATTACGACTGGGTCGGCATCTACTGGGTCGACTCATCGGGCGCCGACCTGGTGCTGGGCCCGTGGACAGGCCCGGAGGCGACGGAGCACGTGCGCATCCCGATCGGGGTGGGAATCTGCGGCGCCGCGGCCGAATCGGGCCTCACCGAGATCGTCCCCGACGTCACCGAGGATTCGCGCTACCTCGCCTGCTTCAGCACAACCCGCAGCGAGATCGTGGTGCCGATCTTCGCCGAGGGGCAGGTGGTTGGCGAGATCGACATCGACGGCTCCGACCTCGGCGCATACGATGGGACCGATGCGATCTTCCTGGAGGAGATCGCCGCTCTGCTCGCACCGCTGCGGCCGCGCGAGACCGCCTGAGCGCGTGGCCGCGTAACCGGTCGCGTAAGAGGGGCGATGGCGCAAGGTCCCGGCCGCTTCGAGGAGATCTATGAGACGCACGTGGTGCCGATCCATCGGTTCGTGTACGCCCGCGTGGGCAACCGTCCCGACGCCGAGGATCTGACCGCGCAGGTCTTCATGCGCGCCCTCGAGCAACTGGAGCTGGACCGCCCGGCGGGACAGATCAGCGCGTGGCTGTATCGCGTCGCGCAGAACGCGGTGGCCGACTACTGGCGCGCCTTCTACCGTCTGCCGCAGGTCGACATCGAGCGGGTGGCCGCCGCCTGGGCACCGATGCCGGCTGACGAGGCGACATCTGTCGAAGCCGATGACGATCGCGCCGCCTCGGCCGTGGCGGCCCTCCTCAAGCGACTTCCCGAGCAGTACGCCCGCGTACTGGAGCTGCGCTTCCTGCAACGGCTGTCGGTGGCCGAGACGGCCGAGCGGCTGGGCGTCAGCCACGGCAACGCCAAGGTGCTGCAGCATCGCGCGCTGCGACGTGCCGCGCTGCTGGGAGCCGCCGATGGCTGACCTCGACCGCTACGTCGATGACCTGCTGGCCGGGGGCCGGCCGTCACCGGACCAGGTGGAGCCGGACGACGCCGCCGCCGCACGGCTGGCCGCGGAGCTGGCGGCCGCTGGGGACCCGGCTGCCGGGCTTCCCGATTCCGCCTTCGTCGACCAGCTGCGGCTGCGCATGCGCCAGGCCGACGAGGGGATCGCCGCGGTCCGCGCGGCGCGCCCCGGCGCAGGCCTCGCGCTCGGACGGCTGCGACTCACCCGGCGCGACCTCCTGCGCGGCGGGATCGGCGCCGCCGCTGGGTTGGCGGCCGGCGCGCTGGGGGTATCGGTCCTGCGCCCGAGCGCTCCTGCCCTCTTCGGCGACTCGACCCGCCCGCTGGTGCCCAAAGGCGAGTGGCTGACGGTTGCCAGCCTGGCCGACCTGCCGGCGGGGAGCGTCGCACGCTTTTCGACGTCAGCCTTCAGCGGCTTCCTGGTCAACGACGCCGGGTCGGTGCACGCCCTCAGCTCGGTCTGCACCCACATGGGCTGCACGCTGGCCTATCGCCCAGCGCAGGGTGACCTGCGCTGCCCGTGCCACGGCGCCAGCTTCGATCTTTACGGGCGGCTGGCGAACGGCCTGGACCGATGGTCGGCGTCGGGTGCGTCCAGCGGCGACACGCGCGCCTATCCGCTGCAATTGCCGCCGCTGGCCCGCCCGCAGGTGCAGGTGGTCGGCGACGAGGTCCAGGTCTGGACGATCCCCGCCTAGGGGGATGCGCGGCGCGTTCCGTGCGTGGGTTCCCTGGCGGGCGGCATTTCTCGCCGGCGGAGAACAATGCAGCACCAGCGCGGGAACCGCACCGCCACCGCTCACCCGATGAGAAATAACCTAACAACAGGGTCGTATCCCGCACATGACGCGGGATACGTCACCGCAGAAGAGAAATAGGCTTCGGTGCGCTATGGGGCGGGGGCGCGGCAGCGACCGCCCCGCCTAGCGCGTGACCAGCTGGACCAGGTAGCCGATCACGTACGGCACCGCCAGCGCCACCACCACCGCGGCCAGCCCCAGCCCGGCGTACAGCAGCAGGCGCAGGTTGGGTGGCACTGGGTGCTCGGGCGGCGGCGTCATGCGGCGAGTCAGACCGCGCGGGCGACGTGGCGGCTGATGCTCGTATGGGTGCGGGTGCGTTTCCGGCATGTGTCCGCTCAGCCGCCCCGTTCGACGGCGTCGATGATCTCGCGCAGCCGCGCGTGGCGCCCCTCGCGGTCGCGGGCGTAGCGCTCGATCGC
>JANMPX010000059.1:0-15810 GCA_031370085.1 Chloroflexota bacterium
CGGTGATCAGCGCCAGCCGTTCCGAGCTGAGCCCGTTCGCCCCACGCATCACCACCATCAAGATCCCGATCGACAAGATTCGCGACGTGATCGGTTCGGGTGGAAAGGTGATCCGCCAGATCACCGCCGAGACCGGCACCCAGATCAACGTCGAGGACGACGGCACGATCCAGATCGCCGCGACCTCGAGCGAGGCGGCAGAGAAGGCGATGCGCTGGATCGAGGGCCTGACGCGCGACATCGAGGTCGGCAAGGAGTACCTCGGCAAGGTCACCAGGATCATGAACTTCGGGGCCTTCGTAGAGATTCTGCCCGGCAAGGATGGGCTGGTGCACATCAGCCAGCTGGCAGATCACCGCGTCGCCCGGGTCGAGGATGTGGTCAGCATCGGCGACGAGCTGATGGTGGTGGTCACCGAGATCGACCGCATGGGACGGGTGAACCTGAGCCGACGCGCAGCCATGGAACGACACATGGCCAAGGCCGGAGTGGGCGAGTCCTGATAGGGGGCACCGCCGCCACGGAGCCGTGGCGGCGCGCCCGAATCGAAGAGCGACGAGGGAGGGTCGGCAAGGCCGATGGACGCCGAGGCGTTGCTGGGTGCAGTCGCCGCCGAGGTCCGCGGCTGCGTCCGCTGTCCATTGCATGCAGGGAGATCCCGCGCCGTGCCGGGGGAGGGGAACCCGCTGTCCGACGTCCTCTTGGTCGGTGAGGGACCCGGCGCGCGAGAAGACGCGACGGGTCGGCCCTTCGTCGGCCCGGCCGGACAGCTCCTGGACGAGCTGCTGCACTCGATCGACTGGGCTCGCGCCGACGTGTTCATCGCCAACGTTGTGAAATGCCGCCCGCCGGCCAACCGTGATCCCGAGCCGAACGAGGTGAGCGCCTGTGCCCCGTATCTGGATCGCCAGGAGGCGGCCCTTGATCCGGCGGTGATCGTGACCCTCGGACGCCATTCGCTGCATCGCTATCTGCCGGACGCCCGAATCGGCGCGGTGCATGGCCGGCTGCGTCAGGCAGGCGGCCGATTCGTCTTCCCGATGTACCATCCAGCAGCGGCGTTACACCAGTCGTCGCTGCGGGAGACCCTCTTTAACGACATTCGCGGACTGCCGGCGGCACTGCTCACTGCACGCGAGGCCATGAAGGCCGAACGCGCTGAGCTCGTCTCGGTGGCCGTGCTCGATCCGGCGCAAGCAGCGTCGGCGGCCGAGGTCGACGAGGCCGAACAGATGACCCTCTTCTAGGAGCACGATGGCAGACACGCTGCGCATCATCCCGCTGGGCGGGGTGGGCGAGGTCGGCAAGAACATCACCGTCATCGAGGCGGCGGGGGAGATCCTCGTCGTCGATTGCGGCCTTGCCTTTCCCGATCAGGAGATGCTCGGGATCGACCTCGTGATCCCCGATGTCAGCTATCTCGAGGAGCACCGCGATCGCGTGCGGGCCATCCTGCTGACCCACGGTCACGAGGATCACACCGGCGGCCTGCCCTACGTCCTGCCCAAGATCCCCGGCACGCCGATCTATGCGGGGCGCCTGACCCTCGGCCTGGTGACCGGCAAGCTCAAGGAGCACAAGCTCCTCGACCGGACTCGACTGGAACTGGTCGAGCCGGGCGTCGAATTCAAGATCGGCGCCTTCGCCATCACGGCGTTTCGGGTCAACCATTCGATTCCCGATGGCATGGGCTTTGCGATTCGCACGCCGCTTGGCACGGTGGTGCATACGGGCGATTTCAAGTTTGACCACACGCCGCCTGACGGGCGACGCGCCGACCTGGGGCTGATCGCGGAGATCGGCAACCAGGGAGTTGAATTCCTGCTCTCCGATTCGACCCGCGCCGAGCGCGAGGGCTACACCCTCTCCGAGGCGACGGTGGGGGAGTCGCTGCACCAGCTGATCGGCGAGGCGTCGGGTCGGGTGATCGTGGCCACCTTCGCCTCCAACATCGGACGGGTGCAACAGGTCATCGATGCGGCGTGGGCGCACGGCCGCAAGATGGTCGCCCTGGGGCGAAGCATGGAGCAGAACACCGCCATCGCCATCGAGTTGGGCTTTCTGGACGCGCGCGATGGCACCTTCATCAAGAAGGATGCGCTGCAACGGCTGCCCAAGGAGAAGCTGGTGGTGATGACCACTGGATCGCAGGGTGAGCCGATGTCCGGGCTGACCCGCATGAGCAATCGCGATCATCGGTCGATCACGGTCGAGCCGGGCGACACGGTGATCGTGTCAGCCTCGCCGATCCCCGGCAACGAAGAGGCCGTGGCCAAGACCATCGACAACCTCTTCAAGGAAGGGGCGATGGTCCATTACGAGCCGCTCAAGCACTGCCACGTCTCGGGACATGGGTCCCGGGAGGAGCTGAAGCTGATGCTTGGCCTGGTGAAGCCGAGGCACTTCATCCCGGTCCACGGGGAGTACCGGATGCTCGTGCAGCACGGCCTGTTGGCCGAGGCCGCGGGCGTCCCGGTGGATGGCATCTTTGTGCTCGAGAACGGCCAGGTGGTGGAGTTCGACGGGACCCAGGCGCGGATCGCGGGGAGCGTGACGGCAGGGGCAGTGCTGGTTGACGGACTCGCCGCGATCGACGGCGTAGGCGGGGTGATTCTGCGGGACCGACGCATGCTCGCATCCGATGGCGTAGTCATGGTTGCGCTCACCGTCGACCGTGCGACCGGCCAGGCAGTCTCTGGTCCGGACCTGCTGACGCGCGGCTTCCTGTCTGATCCCGACGACCCGCTGATGGCTGCGGCCTGCGAGCATCTTGCCCAGGCGCTGCGCCAGCTCCCCGGGGACGCACACGGCGCGGAGCTCGGCTACCTGAAGTCCAAGATCCACGACACTTTGTCACGCTACTTCTTCGAGCAGACCAAGCGCAGACCGATGATCCTGCCGATCGTGATGGAGGTCTGACCGACCGGTGAGCAGCCGACGCTCGAAGGGATCGCGCCGCAGGAGCACCTCGCGCCGCCGGGCGACCACCACCTTCACGGTGAGCGGCCGGGTCGCCCGCGAGGTGCTGGCACTGGTGCTGGTGCTGGCCGCCATCATCAGCACGATCGCGCTATTCGCCCCGGAGGCCGGCATGATCGTTCGTCCGTGGCATGACACGTCGGCCTACCTGCTGGGGTGGGGGATCGCGTTCGCGCCGATCCTGCTGGCCGGCTTCGCGTTCATGCTCTGGCTCAAGACGATGCCGGCGGAACGCTGGATGGCGGCCACCGGCGCCGCGATGGCGGCCGTCGCGCTGCTTGGCATCTTCCATCTGCTCGGCGGCAATGGCGCTGCCGGGATCGAGCACGGGGACGGGGGCGGGGCGATCGGCTTCGCGGTCAGCGCGGCCCTGGCCGGCGCCATCGGAGCAGCGGGCGCCTGGACCATCCTCGGCGTCCTGCTGGTGGTCGGGCTGCTGCTCTATTTCAACATGACTGTCGGCGACCTGGTCGCGGCGTGGCTGCGACGAAGAGACGAGCGCGAGGAGCTGGCGGCCATCGAGGAGCGGCGCGCCGCAACGGATCAACATGGCCGGTCGGCGCCGGCCGCACCTGGCGCCTCGGAATCCAAGGGCCTGCTCGACCGGGTCAGATCGGTTCTGGTCGGTGGAAGCGCCGAGGAGGACGCCCCGTTGATTCTGCGCCGCAACCGACCCGTCGAGGCCGCCGCCCTCCACCCCAGGGAGACGGGGACGCCAGCAATTGCCGTGGGGCCTGGCGAAGCCAGGTCCCAGCTGAGCGTCGAGGAGCTGGAGTCCGAAGAGACGGTCCACCTGGCCGAGGTGGAGCAGAGCGAGGTGATCGACGCTGCGCTCGAGACCGTCGGACGGACCTGGGAGCTGCCGAACCTGTCGCAGCTCGATGACGCACCGGCCAGTAGTGCCGCCCAGCTGGATCTGAGTGCCAAGGGCCAGCGCATTCGCGAGACGCTTGCCCATTTCGGCATCGGCGTGAAGGTGGCGAGGATCCAGGAGGGCCCCGTCGTCACGCAGTACGCGCTCGACGTCGAGCCAGGGATCAAGCTCTCCCGGATCGAGGGTCTTGCCGACAACCTGGCACTCAACCTGGCAGCTCGCAGCATTCGCATCCAGGCGCCGATCCCCGGCGAACCGTTTGTCGGCATCGAGATTCCCAACAGCGCCTTCGACCTGGTGACACTCAAGGAAGTGCTGGCTTCTCCGAATTTCGAAGAGGCCGCGTCCCGCAGCAAGCTGGCGTTCGCGCTCGGCCAGGATGTGGCCGGGCAGCCCTTCAGCGCCGACCTGTCGCGCATGCCGCACGTCCTGATCGCCGGCGCGACCGGGTCGGGCAAGAGCGTCTGCGTCAACGCCATCATCTGCTCGCTGCTGATGCGTGCCACCCCGACCGAGGTGAAGCTGATCTTGATCGACCCCAAACGCGTCGAGATGGCCCAGTACCGCGGCATCCCGCACCTGCTCACCGAGGTGATCGTCGACACCGACAAGGCGGTAAACGCCCTCAAGTGGACGGTCGGCACCATGGAGAGCCGCTACCACGAGTTCGCCCAGCGTGGCGTGCGGAACATCGCAGGCTACAACGAGGCCCTGCGCGCGGGAGAGCCGCGCATGCCCTACATCGTCGTGGTCATCGACGAGCTGGCCGACCTGATGATGATCAGCGCCTACGAGGTCGAGGCCACCATCACGAGGATCGCGCAGCTGGCCCGCGCCACCGGCATTCACCTCGTGGTTGCCACCCAACGCCCATCCGTCCAGGTCATCACCGGTCTGATCAAGGCCAACGTTCCGTCACGCATTGCCTTTGCGATGACCAGCGGAGTCGATTCGCGCACGATTCTCGACACGGTCGGCGCGGAGGATCTGCTGGGGCGGGGCGACATGCTCTACCAGCCGATCGACGCGCCGCGCGCCGTTCGCCTGCAGGGCGTGCTGGTCACCGACCCCGAGATCGATCAGCTGGCACGCCACTGGCGCGCGCAGGGCGCTCCCCAGTACCGGCCCGAGATCGTCGCCCCCAAACGCGATGGGAAGGGAGGAGGGCGCCCCGGCGACGAGGGGGCCGGGGATGATGGCGATCCGCTGCTCAGCCAGGCGATCGACATTGTCCGCCGGTCGGATAAGGCGTCCGCTTCTCTGCTCCAGCGTCGGCTTCGGGTGGGTTATGCGCGCGCGGCGCGCATCCTTGACCAGATGGAGGATCGCGGGATCGTCAGCCCAGCCGATGGCAGCCGCTTCCGCGAGGTCCTGGTCATGCCCGATGGATGGGGCGGAGATGTCGCTCCGGACGAGGACGAGGATTGACGGCACGCGAGCCGACCAAGCTCGGCGAGGTGCTGCGCGGCGCACGTGAGGCGCGGTTCATCGACCTGGCGCGGGTCGAGCGGGACACCAAGATCCGGGCACGCTACCTCTCTGCGCTCGAGAGCGGCGAGTATCGCGATCTGCCCGGGACCGTCTATGTCAAGGGGTTCCTCCGCAACTACGGCATCTACCTGGGGCTCGATCCGGAGTACTTGATCGACCTGTACCGACTCGAGGAGGGCGGTGCTGCATTCGACCGGGCAGGCCGAAACGGTCCCATCGGTCCACGTCGGCTGCGCGTGCCGCGCGCGCTGGTGATCACCCCGGGAGCCCTTGCGGCGGTGGTCCTGACGGTCCTGGTGGTCGCCTTCGGCATCTACCTGGTCAGCGAATTCGTGACGTTCGCTCGTACGCCGGGCCTGCGGATCACCGAGCCTGCGACCGATGTGGCTGCGTGGACGGACACGCAATACACGCTCCGCGGCAGCACGGAGCCAAACGCCACGATCACGGTCGACGGCCTGGGCGAGAACCCCACCGTCAAGGCCGATGCCGCCGGAGCCTTCGTCGTCTCGGTCAAGCTGGTCCCGGGCGCAAACGTGGTGACGCTCGTCGCCAACGATCCCCTCACCGGCCGCGACAGCAGCGCGGTTCGTCGCACGATCAACGTCATCGGCGCGTCGCCCAGTTCGGTCCCCGGAGGGTTGGTGCTGCTGGCGCCCGCCGAGGGGGCAACGTTTGACGCCGACTCCGTCACCGTCGACGGGTCGGCGCAGCCAGGGATCTCGCTCGGGGTGTCGGCCGCTTTGGTGGCGCCGCCGCAGGCGTCCTTCGCGGTCGTCACGCTGTCCGGGGGCAAGGTGCCGATCCCCAGCCTCGCCCCGTCCTCACCAACGCCGTCGGTAGTTGTCGTCGGTGCGAACGGCACGTTCTCGGTGGTCATGGCCCTGTCTCCGGGGACATGGGACCTGTCGGTGGCGATCGACGGGTCACCGGCGTCGGTCACGCGCCGAATGACCGTGGCGCCGCGCGGGCTGCTCGGTACGGTCGAGGTGAGCAGCGCAAGCTCATACTTGGAGATCGACCAGGACGGCGTCCCCTTGGCCCGCGTGTCGGGCACGACCGTCAAGGCCGGGACGAGCCTGGCCGTGAAGGCCGCCGTCACGTTGCGAATCCGGGTCGGGAACGCAGCCGCGGTGCACATCACCATCAACGGCGTCGTGTTCGGCGCCATGGGCAGCGATGGAGCGGTCGTGGAATGGCGCGTCACGCGGCGGTGACCCTGTCACGCTGACGCGACAGCCGCCAACCGACCAAGATACGGAGAGCCAACCGGGAGACAGACAGATGGCAGACTCCTCGTTCGATGTGGTGAGCGACTTCGACCAGCAGGAGCTGGTGAATGCGCTCGACCAGGTGCGTCGCGAAGTGGCGACGCGCTACGACTTCAAGGGATCCAGCGTGTCGCTGGAGCTGGGAAAAGCGGAGATCACGCTGCTCGCCGATGACGAGTTCCGAGCGGGATCGGTCAAGGACCTGCTCGAGTCCAAGGCGGTGCGACGGGGCCTGTCACTCAAGATTTTCGACTGGGGGAAGCTCGAGCCGGCCGCCGGGGGCACGGTCCGCCAGCACATTGGCCTGCGACGCGGCCTGACCTCGGAACAGGCGAAGGAGATCAGCAAGCTGATCCGTGAGGGATTCCCCAAGACCAAGCCCGCGATCCAGGGGGACGCGGTGCGGGTGTCGGCCAAGAGCAAGGATGACCTCCAGGCCGTGATCGGCCACCTGCGCGGGCTCGATTATCCGGTCGCCCTCCAGTTCGAGAACTACCGGTGAGCGGCCCGACCGATGCCGAGCTGGCAGAGGCCGCCGCTCGCCTTGGTGAGGCCCTGCGTGACCGCAGATGGCGCCTGGCGACCGCCGAATCGTCGACCGGCGGCCTGATCGGCCATGCGATCACCACCAATCCCGGTGCCAGCGACTACTACGCCGGCGGGGTGATCTGCTATTCGAACCTCGCCAAGGAGGTCGGCCTCGGCGTGCCCCACCAGCTGATCGCAACACACGGCGCGGTCTCGGCAGAAGTGGCGGCCGCGATGGCGCTGGGGGCGGCACATCGCTTCGAGGTGGAGATCGGCGTCAGCGTCACCGGCATCGCCGGCCCGGATGGCGGCAGCGCGGCGAAGCCGACGGGGACCCACTTTATCGGCGTGGCACGGCGTGGCCACCCACCCCGCATCGAGGAGCGCTGCTTCAGCCACGATCGCGACGGCAACAAGGCCGCAGCCGCGCTCGCCGCGCTGGGGCTTGCGCTGGACGAGGTCCTGGCGGCCTCGCCAGAGGCCTAGCGTCGCATCGTGGTGCGTCCCGGTGAGCGGATCCACCTGATCGGCATTGCGGGCTCGGGTGCTGCCGGCGTGGCGCTCCTGCTTCACCGCGCGGGTGTCGTCGTCGACGGGTGTGATGCCGAGACGCCGTCGCCGTACACCGGTCCGCTGGAGGCGGCGGGGATCCGCGTCATGTCCGGCCACGACCCGGCGCACCTTGACGGCGTCGAGCGCGTGGCGATCACGCCGGCGCTGCGCTCCTACCCCGACCTGCCCGAGCTCAAGGCGGCACATGGGGCCGGCCTCCCGGTGGTCACCTGGCAGGCCCTCCTTGGCGAGCTGATGTCGGCCGAAGGCCGGATCGGCCTGGCGGTCACCGGCACGCACGGCAAATCGACCACCACCGCGCTGCTCGGCCACCTGCTGGAGGTCGCCGGCATGGATCCGACGGTCGAGGTCGGGGCCTTCATTCCCGCGTGGGGCGCCTCCGTTCGCCCCGGTGGGGGAGCACCCTTCCTGGTCGAGGCCGACGAGTTCGGCGACAATTTCCTCAACTATCATCCCGCCGGCGCGATCGTCACCAATGTCGAGATGGACCACCCCGACTACTTCGCCGACCGTGACGCCGTTCTCGCCTCCATGGAGCGCTTCGTGCGGGGGATGGGGGAGGATCGGCGGCTCGGTGGAAGGCTGCTGCTGGTGGCAGCCGCCGATGATGGCGCCCAGGCGCTCCTGGCGCGGCTGGGAGGCTGGCAGGGGCGCGTGGTGCGGTATGGGTCCGGTGGCGAGCTCGAGGCGCAGAACGTGGCATACAGGGGCGGGGGAACGACCTTCGAACTGTTCGAACAGGCGTTCGAAGCGACGCTTGCCGGGGAACACAATGTGCTGAACGCGACGGCCGCGCTGATCATGGCCCGGGAGCTCGGCGCTTCGCCCGAGATTCTCGCCGACGGGCTGCGCACGTTCCGGGGTGCCGGGCGCCGGATGGAGCTGATCGCCGATACTGCCGGGGTGATCGTCTACGACGACTACGCGCACCACCCGACCGAGGTGCGTGCCACGCTGGCCGCCATGCGCCAGAAGGTGGGGGATCGGCGGCTGTGGGCGGTCTTCGAACCGCACATGTATTCCCGCACGGCGCTCTTCCTCGACGAGTTCGCGCGAAGCTTCACCGATGCCGATGAGGTGGTGATCGCCGACATCTTTGCCTCCCGCGACACCGACGCGGCGCTGCGCGCCACCTCAGCCGAGCAGCTGGCCGATGCGATCGAGCGCATCTCGGCGGTCTCGACCATGGCGGGCGGCGACGTCGACCAGGTGACCGCCTACGTTGCCGAGCATCTCCGTCCAGGCGACGCGGTGCTGGTCATGGGCGCTGGCAAGTCCTATCGCATCGCACAGGGCCTGGCGGCGGCGCTCGAGGCCGGTGTCCTCACCCAGAGCCGAGGCCTGGGCGACCGGTGAGTGGAGGGCGAACGGCCATCCTCGCCGGATTCCTGTCGCTTGGCGTTGCCGTGCTGCAGCAGGGATTGGTGCGACTGGTCGAGGCTTCCGGCGCGACGGACCAGCCGGCAGTGGTTCTGATCCTGCTGCTGGCGGCCTTCCTGGGCCTCCTGACCGCGGTGACGACCCGGGCCCTTCGCGTTTCCGGCGCGATCGCCCCGACTGTGCTGGTCCTCGGTTGGATCGTGGTGCCACCGCTCCTGAAAGCCATCCCTTCCGCCGCGACGCAGTATTTCGCGGCCGATGCCGCGCTCGCGGCGCCGGACGCAGTCGCCTTGGCCGTCGCAGTGATTGCCGCGGCGGTGACCCTTGGCGTGCAGCCGGAGCGGTAGCGCACAACCGGGGGATGGCCGATAGTTGCATCCGCAACCATCGGTATGAGATGATCGGCTCATGCCAGCTGTAACCGTCTCGGACATCACCGTCCTGCCGCGCATCCCGGAGCCCGATCCGACGCTCGCTCGGATGAGGGCGGTGAAAAGCGTGACCACCGCTCCGCGAGGCTTCGAAGGAGAGGGTTTTCCGGTTCGCCGCGCCTTCGCCGGCGCCGACCTGGCCGATCTTGACCCCTTCATCCACCTGGACCAGATGGGCGAGGTGGAGTACGCACCCGGTGAGCCCAAGGGAACGCCCTGGCACCCGCACCGAGGCTTCGAGACCGTTACCTACATGATCGACGGCACCTTCGAGCACAACGACTCGAACGGCGGTGGGGGAGTGATCACCAACGGCGACACCCAGTGGATGACCGCCGGGGCGGGGATCCTCCATATTGAGAAGCCGCCGGAGGCGCTTGTCGTCAGCGGCGGCCTGTTCCACGGGCTGCAGCTGTGGGTCAACCTGCCGCGCGCCCAGAAGTGGTCACCGCCACGCTACCAGGACATCCGTGCCGGCCAGGTCGGCCTGCTGGCCTCCCCCGACGGGGGAGCGCTTGTCCGCGTGATCGCAGGCGAGGTTGCAGGTCACGCCGGGCCCGGATCGACCTACACGCCGATGACGATGATTCACGCCACCCTCAGCCCCGAGGCGCGCCTGACGCTGCCGTGGCGAGCCGACTACAACGCGCTCGTCTACGTGCTGGCTGGGCATGGCACGGTCGGAGCCGAGGGACGGCCGGTGCAGACCGGTCAGCTTGCCGTGTTCGGGCCGGGCAATGCGATCACCCTGGCGGCCAGCGGCGTCCAGGAGAGCAGAAGCCCGAACCTCGACGTTGTCGTCCTGGGCGGAAGTCCGATCCGCGAGCCGGTCGCCTGGATGGGTCCGTTCGTCATGAACACGGGTGAGGAGGTCATGCAGGCGTTCGCGGATTACCACGCTGGCCGACTTGGCACCATTCCGGCGGTTCACAGCGCGCCGCAGGCGCTGCAGGAGTCGCCTGGCCGAGTGGAACCGGACGCACCATGACTGCCGGCGGTACCCGCGACCTCGCCCAGGTCTTGGCTAGCATCACATAACATCTATTTGCGGAAGCGGTAAACAGGACCAATGGCGGGTCCCCACCAGCCGACAGGTGGATGTGCTGCGGCGGGCCGGCACAGTACGGTCGTCCCATGAGAACCACAGCTCTATGGCGCCTGATGTTCGCGAGCCTCGCCATCGGCGCCGCGTTGGTTGCAGCCGGCACGTCAGCCGCCAGCGACTTCGGGGCGCTCGCCGCCGGTTACGGCTCACTGGTGATCGCGGCGGCCCTGTTCCTGGGTGCTGGATTGGCCATTCGGGGCCGGATCGGGCGCGCGATCCCCATTCGCCGAAGCTACGTGCAGTCCTCCCCGAAGACCGTCATGGGGCATCGCGTCTTCTAGGCGGAACCTTCGCTGATTGAGAGGAAACCCTGGCGGGCCACGTTGCCGCCGGTCAGCACCAGTGCGGCAGGGCCCTGGTGCGGCGCTGCCTGCCGAAGGGCCGCCCAACCGACGCCGGTCGCCGGCTCGATACTGAACGGGAGCGTCTCGCTGAGCTCGGTGGTGGCTGCCAGGATGGCCTCTTCCTCGACGAGCAGCATCTCATCGACTACGGCCTGCATCAGGTCGAGCGCTTCCGGTATCGGAACCCGCGCCGCGATGCCGTCAGCCACCGTGTCCGCGCGTTGGGTCTCGATCGCGCGTCCGGCAGCCCAGGACAGGGTCATGGCCGGGGCTCTGGCGGCCTGTACCCCGATCACGCGCGTACGCCGGGCTGTCTGGCGCATCCACGTCCCGATGCCGGCGATCAGCGACCCGTTGCCGACGGGGACGTAGATCGCGGCGAGCGCAGGGAGGTCGGCATGCTCGATCGCGTCGGTGAGCTCCATCGCGATCGTCCCTGCGCCGATGGCGATCCAGGGGTCCTGTCCATCGACAAGCAGGTGCTGCCCGGTCTGCAGGGCGAGCGAAGCCGCAGCACTACGCGCTGCATCAATGTCCTCCCCCACCAGGCGCACTTCGGCTCCCAGACGGCGCATGGCTTCCACCTTTGCCGGGTTGGCCGTGGTGGCCGCGAGAATGAGCGCAGGCACTCCGAATGCCCGGCAGGCGTACGCCACTCCCTGGCCGAAGTTTCCCGCCGAGGCAACGATCACGCCCCGTCGCTCCCCCACCTCGCCACGGCGAGCCAGGTCGGCCACGGCCAGCCAGGTGCCGCGGCCCTTGAAGCAACCGATCGGGTTGGCGGTCTCGGCCTTCACCACCACCGATGTGCCTGCGCGCTCGCTCAGCGCCTCAGAGATGAACTGGGGCGTGTCCCGGAAGCAGGCTGGAATGGCGGCGTGGCTGCTGCGCATCAGGTCTGCACTGACGAGGACCATGAAAGGCGGCCTCAGTGGGGAGGTCGCGGTGCCGATGCGGCTGCGCTCACCTCGGCCGCGACCGCCTGCGGCAGATGTCCGGACAGCCGGACCCCCTTATCGGTGAATCGCTGGGCCACGTCACCGGCCACTCGCGCACGCGCCACCAGCTCCCCGCGCGCGTACGGCACGACCGCGTCGATCGGGACCATCTGGCTGCGCAGCGCCGCCGCGACCCGCTCGAGCAGGCCCGCAAGCCCGTCGCCGGTGAGGGCGCTGATGAACGCCGCGCTGTCGGTCGTCAGCTCCGCGGTGGCACGCACGTCGAGAGCAAGCCGATCGATCTTGTTGAAGACGGTGATGCGCGGTGTCTTGTCCGCCCCGAGCTGCTCGAGGACGGTCTGCACCGCGGCCTGCTGGGCGACAAAGTCGGGGTCGGAGGCATCCACCACCTCGATCAGCAGATCGGCTCGGCGGGCCTCCTCGAGTGTCGCCTGAAAGGCCTCCACCAGATCATGGGGAAGCTTATTGATGAACCCGACGGTATCGGTCATCACCACCCGCTGGCCGGTCGGAAGGGTGACCTGTCGGCTGGTAGGGTCGAGGGTGGCGAACAGCACATCGGCGACGAACAGGTTCGCCTGTGCGAGGGTGTTGAGCAGCGTGCTCTTGCCCGCATTGGTGTAGCCAACCAGCGCGACGCTGGCCACCTGAGCCTGCTCGCGGTGCTGGGCGGCAGTGGCGCGCTGTCGTTTGACCTCCTCGAGCTCACCGCGCAGCCGCTTGATGCGGATGCGCACAAGGCGCCGATCGGTCTCCAGCTGGCTCTCGCCAGGGCCGCGGGTTCCGATGCCGCCGCCGGTGCGCGACAGGTGGGTCCACAGACGGGTGAGGCGCGGCAGGTGATATTCGAGGGCAGCCAGCTCAACCTGCAGCCGGCCCTCGCGCGTGGTGGCATGTCGGGCGAAGATGTCGATGATCAGCGCCGACCGATCAAGCACCTTGCAGTCGAGCAGCTCCTCGAGGCTGCGCTGCTGGTTTGGTCGCAGCTCGTCGTCAACGATGAGCAGGTTGAAATCGGTGGCGGCCTTCTCGTCCAGCAGGTCGGCAGCGCGGCCCTTGCCGAAGTACCAGACCGGGTCCGGGGCGCTGCGACGCTGCGAGGCGCTGCCCACCACGGTCGCGCCGGCGGTGCCGGCCAGCGCGCTGAGCTCGGCGAGGCTCCGCTCGATCGGCCAGTTCGCGGAGCCCGGCTGGTCGAGGCCGACGAGAAAGGCGCGCTCAGATGGGGCCGTCAGGTCGATGGTTGAGGCGCGATCGGGCATCTCGTTCCATCCTAGCCCAAACTGGCTGTTGGGCTGCGTGCCGCGACCGGTGTCGCCGCAGTACTTCTGGGCTA
Organism: Chloroflexota bacterium; assembly: GCA_031370085.1. Classification (GTDB taxonomy): domain Bacteria; phylum Chloroflexota; class Limnocylindria; order QHBO01; family QHBO01; genus CF-167. The sequence continues at coordinate 13,272 of JANMPX010000059.1, forward strand.
CAGCCGTGCACGCGCTGATCTGGCATATCTGTCCGTATCTGGAACTTAGGGGATACATGACCGACCAGCCGATGATGGCAACCGGCGGGGCACACGCGCGCGAGCCGTCCAGCGCAGGTCCGCTCCTGGGATTCGTCGCCCGCCTGGTGGCAGGCGCAACCGTCAGCGCGACGACGGGTGTCGCCGTTTTCGCCTGGCTGGGCCAGCTTGTCCCCGACGCCATTCCCCGCGCAGTGCTGAGCGCATTGGTTGCCGGGGTCGCGGTCGGGGTGGCCGCCGCCGGCCTCCTGCCGGTGCCTCCCGGACGGACGGCGTCGGAGCATGGCCAGCGCTCAGCAAAGTCGATGGCGGATGCGATGCACGACCCGCTGACCGGGCTGGGCACGCATCGCGCCTTCCACGAGGAGCTCAACCGCCAGGTCAGCCAGGCACAGCGTCACGGGCTGCCCCTCGCGTTGCTGCTGATCGATCTCGACGAGTTCAGCCAGGTCAATGACCAGCGGGGACACGCCGAGGGGGACCGCGTCCTGTCGGGATTCGCAAAGCTGGTTGATGGGGCTGCCCGCAGCGGCGATCGCTGCTTCCGCACTGGCGGGGACGAGTTTGCCCTCGTGCTGCCCCATACCGATGCTGACGGGGCACTGGTCGTGGCACGCCGCCTGTTGATTGCCGCCCTGGAACCGGCGCCGCACGACTCGAACGCGGTCTCGGTCTCGTTTTCGGCCGGCATCTCGGCGCTGCCCGCCCTGGCGGCTTCCCACGTCCGGCTCAACGCGCAGGCCGAGTCGGCGCTGCAAGCTGCGAAGCGAGCCGGTCGCACCGATGCCCTGGTCTTTGATCCGGAGTCGGTGACTGACAGCACCCTGGTCGGGTCGGGCGATGCGATTGCGGAGATGATCGCTCGTGAGCGACTTGGCGCCGCCTACCAACCGATCGTCGAGCTGGCAACTGGCGCAGTGCTCGGCTGGGAGGGCCTGATCCGGCCCATGACACCGACCCGCTTCCCCGACCCGACGACCCTGTTTGCGGCCGCCGAGGCGAGTGGGCAGCTCATCGCGCTCGACTTCGCGTGCGTCGAGACCATCGTGGCCGGCGCTCACCGTCTCCCAGACAACGCCTTCCTGAGCATCAATCTCTCGCCGCGGACGCTCGAGGCAGCCGAGTTCAGCACCGCGGCTCTCCTCGCCGTCCTCGAGCGACACGGATTTCCACCCAACCGCCTCGTGGTCGAACTGACCGAGCGCCAGCCGATTGGCGACATGCCGGGCGCGCTGGTCAAGCTCGATACCTTCCGCCGGGCCGGCATCCGGCTGGCGGCAGACGATCTCGGGGCCGGCAACGCCGGGCTGCGGCTTCTCACCGATCTGCGCTTCGACGTGGTCAAGGTTGACCTTGGTCTCGTCCAGCGCACGGCCCCCGGGGGCCGTGCGAATGCGGTGATCGAGTCGATCGTCGCGTTTGCGGCCCGCACCGGCGCGCTGGTGGTTGGAGAAGGCGTCGAGGATCCAGACCAGATTGACCGCCTGGTGGCGCTCGGGGTACCGGCGGCGCAGGGGTATCTGCTCGGAAGGCCTGGTCCGCTGCCGGAGCCCGCTGACAGCGCGCAGCCGCAGATCACGCCGATTTCGGAGCTCCAAGCAGCGGCCCGGGCGCTCGACGAGGAGATGCACAATTGGCGTCAGTCGCTCGGCCTGCCAGCGGTGCCCGTTCTCAGGACTCACTAGCCGTCGCGCTGCGCGCTGCGTAGCGCTGCCTGGACCTGATCAACGACGGCGGGAGCATCAGCCGGCAGATCGCCAGCGTCGATCCATCGGATTCTGTGGTCGCGCTTGAACCAGGTCTGTTGCCGTCGTGCGTACTGTCGTGTGTGAAGGGCGGTGCTGGCGATGGCCTCTTCGACGCTTGACTCCCCCGCCAGCACGTGTGCCGCCTCGCGATACCCGTGACCGGTCATCGGCGTCAGGCTCGCCCCATAGCCGCTGGCCAGCAGTGCCGCTACCTCGTCCAAGAGCCCGCTGGAGAAGAGGCGTGCGGCGCGAGCATTGATTCGCCTATCGAGTAGCTCGAGCGGGCGTCGCAGGCCGATCATGACTAGTTGACCGACCCACGGCCGGTTCGGCTCGCTGGCCTGCCCACCGCGCTCCAGCGCCCGGATGACGCGTCGCGGGTTGCGGAGGTCAATTCGTGCGGCGGTCGCCGGGTCTTTGGCCGCCAGCCGCGTCGCCAATGGGCCGATCCCACGATCCGCCAGTTCGCGATCCAGCTCCTGTCGCAAAGCGCTCGCGGGGGGCATGGAGTCGAGGTCGTAGCCGTCGACCAGCGCAGATATGTACAGGCCGGCGCCGCCGACCAGCAGCGGCAGGCGCTCGCGTGCCGCGACGAGTGGGATCAGCGCTCGAGCCGCGGCCACCCATTCGGCAACGGAGAACAGCTCATCGGGTGCGACCAGGTCGAGCAGGTGGTGCGGGACCATCGCTCGCGCCGCGGCGTCCGGCTTGGCGGTGCCGACATCCATGCCGCGGTACACCTGCCGCGAATC
>JANMPX010000067.1:0-1874 GCA_031370085.1 Chloroflexota bacterium
AGCGGTGCTCACGCTCTTCCTCGTGTGGACCGTGTTCGGCACCGTGGTGTCGCCCAACGCGCCGAGGATCGCCGGATTCGGGATCGGCCTCATCGTCGCGGCCGACATCCTCATCGGCGGGCCGCTGACCGGCGCCGCGATCGCCGGGCTCTCGTACCGCTACCTCTTCGCCTCGCCCCAAGAACTCGATCACAGCTCCCTCGTCCGCTCCGGTCCGGCTGTGCGGGCCTCGAACGAGCCCCATTCAACAGACCGGACGGAGCGGCTCGGCTAGGCGGCTCGGCGCTGAGCTATCTGAGCTCAGATGATCGAGAGCCGGCTCGCGCGACCGCATGACGGATCGTGTCGATCAGGAACATCAGCAGCCAGAGCACGAATGACAGGAGCAGGAACCCTCCTGCCGCGAAGGTTAGGAGCCACAGGAGCCAGGGAATGGTGCCGAGCCCGCCATAGATCCGGTAGTCACGGCCAGGTTCCTCGGGCCATGTCGTGAGGATTGCGACAAGAAGGAAGAGAACGCCCCAGAGCGATCCAGAAAGCCGTAGCGCGAACTTGACCTTCACACCTCGAGCGAAGCCCATGTGCCTCCAGGTTACCTAACGGCGGACGACAGTCACCTAGAACACCGCGTACGAAGGCCTGGACCGTCGCGATGCGACCGCTTCGCGCAGCCCTGGCTCAATAACGCGCGAGTTGCCGAGCGTTTTACTGGTGAGGGGCGAGGGATTCGAACCCTCGACCAAGGGATTAAAAGTCCCCTGCTCTGCCGCTGAGCTAGCCCCCCGGCGTTTTTCCCGAACGATTTCGGGATTTCTCGCCTTCAGGATAGCCGGGTGATTTCCACCGAGACCGGGTGATTTCATTCGTGCGACACGGCATGAAAGGCAGCTCCGACACCCACGCCGACCAGCGCAACGCCCAACCCATCGGCGGCTAGGTAGACCGCCGTGCGCCTGCTCCCCGAACCAGTCGCCCGACGCCCACGGCTGCGATGAAGAGAAAACCCAGCAGCAGGACGAGCAGCGCCACTACGTTCACGTAGACGATGTTGTGGAGCACCTCGAGCGGCGGGTATGCACCGGTACCTTCCACGACCGCTGTCGCGCTCACGACGAAGGCAATCAGGCGCACGGCGTCGAGGCCTCGCTCGGCCCAGCCGCCGGCGAGCGTTGCGCGGCGGAGGCGACCGACCCACAGCGCGATCGCCAGTGCGAGCCCACCGAAGACGAGGTGGACGGTCGCATGTCCTGGCCACTCCTCACGCAGGGCCTGCTCGACGACGATGCCGAGCAGGTTGCCCACGGCTGCTGCTGCGATCACTGCCACCGCCCCGCCGAGGCCGATGGCGATGCTGCGCCGCGCGGTCACGCTGCGCCTCCCGCCAACATGAACTCGCGGATGCGTCGGTTGACCAGATCGGGCGCTCCTCGCTCACCCTTGCCCGTCACGAACTGCTCCTTCCATTCGCGGTCAATCTTAGATAGCCAGAAGAAACCGCCCGAGCGCCGCGCGTGCTCGGCATAGAGCGGAATGGCTGGCCGGGTGTTTTCGCTGGCGGGTGACATTGGAGCGCGCCCGCCCTCGTTGATTCGCTGAGTATTTCGCGGAAACGTGGTCGTCCGGTCTCGGACCGAGGCAGGGTGATTAAAAGTCCCGTGCTCTACCGCTGAGCTAGCCCCCCCGTCATTACTGCGTCTCCGGCGCGTCGGCCACAGGCGCCAGGCGCCGGAAGTAACGGTCAGTCTAGGTCGCTGATACCGGTCACCCCCCGTATGGGTGACTGTGCGGCGACGCCCGCCGCGCACGATGGCCGGATGGCCAGCGGAGCGGTCAACGGGATCCAGGCGTCCGCGCTCAACGGGACGATCAGCGCG
>JANMPX010000112.1:0-17795 GCA_031370085.1 Chloroflexota bacterium
CAGTCTGGCCGCCGAAGTCGAGCACGATGATCGAATCCGGCTGTGTGGGCGCTGCTTCCTCGGCGGGTCTTTCGGGAGGTGCGACGTGGAGCGCCTGCTCAAGATAGGCCTCCACCTCGGCGTCATCGGGCGCCAGCACCCGGTGGCCGGCGTTGGCGAGCTCACCATGGACCGTGCGACCGCGCTCGACGCTGGCGCGTGGCTGCTGCTTGGTCGTATCCGCCCGCTTGGGTTCCGTCAACGGCTCCTCGACGTCATTCTCGGCCCGCCAGCTGCCAGGATTTCCCCTCGGTGGCGATGGACGGCGCGATCACCATCTCGACGGTATGCATCTCGGCGATCGTCCGCGCGCCGAGCGCCGCCATCGATTGGCGCAGAGCGCCGACCAGGTTCTGCGTGCCGTGGCTGGTATGGGACGGGCCGAAGAGGATCTGCTCCAGCGGCAGGCGCTCCCCAATCCGGATCCGCGTTCCCCGGGGCAGGGTCGGCGATGGAGCCGCCATCCCCCAGTTGAAGCCCTGTCCTGGAGCCTCCAGGGCGGCGGCAAACGGCGACCCCAGCATGACCGCGTCGGCTCCGCTGGCGATTGCCTTGGCGATATCACCACCGGTCTTCATGCCGCCATCGGTGATCACCGGCACGTAGCGGCCAGTGTCACGCTCGAATCTGTCGCGCGCGGCAGCCACCTCGAGGGTGGCACTCACCTGCGGGACGCCTATGCCGAGCACCTCGCGCGTGGTGCAGGCGGCACCCGGGCCGACGCCGACCAGCACGGCGGCAGCTCCCTGCTCCATCAGCTGGTACGCAGCGTCCCCGCTCACCGTGTTGCCGACCAACACGGGCATCTTCAACGCGCCGGTGAGGTCGGACAGCGAAAGAACGCGGCCAGAGGTGGAGATGTGGCGTGCGCTCGAGACCTGGGACTGGACGAGCAGCAGGTCGGCACCAGCCTCTGCCGCCACCTCGGCGTGGTGCCAGGCGGAGGCCGGGGTGGTGGCCACCGCGGCGATGCCGCCCTGGGCCTTGATGCGGGCGATCAGCGCCACGATGAGCTCGGGGCGGATCGGCGCGGCGTACGCCTCGGCCAGGACCGCGCCCGCCTCGTGCCCGGTTGCGGCGGCGGCCACCCGCGCGATGATCGGCCTGGCGTCCTCGTAACGGGTGTACAGGCCCTCGAGGTTGACGAAGGCAAGGCCGCCGTGGCGGCTCATGCGGACCGCGAAGTCGGCATCGGCCACCGCATCCATGGCGGCCGCGATGAACGGGATCTCAAGGCGCTGGCCGGCGATCTCGGTCGACAGCTGCACCTCGGCCGGGTCACTGGTCACCGAGCCGGGGACCAGCGCAACCTCCTCGAAGCCGTACGCGCGCCGCAGGCGCGAGGACACGGCGCCGGGGACCAGGGTCGATGGATCGATCAACGAGCGCCTCCGCTGACTTTCGGGAAGTATACGGACTCTCGCCCGCGGCTCGCGGCGATCAGGGAGTGCGCCAGTCAACCGCGCGGAGAAACGTCGCCAGGGCCAGCCGGGTGGCCCCGCTCGGGGAGCGGGCACAGACGACGATGGTGTCGAGCCGCTGGGGTGAGACGGCGACCTGGTAGGCCATCGCCTTGGTGGAGCCGATCGCCCCGCAGACGGTCACGGGCAGATCAACGATCGTGGCCATCCTGCCGCCCACCGTGGTGAGCGCACCGTCGGGCGGCACGCATTGCGGGCCGGCGCAGTTCGTGGTGGCCCAGCTCAGCAGGACGCCATCGTCGCGCAGCTGCCCGATCGGCCCCGGACAGGTCTGTGGGTCGTGACTGGTGCAGTCGTCGTGCAGGGGCTGGTTGGCGATGTAGGCGACCCTGGAGATGGGTCCGAAGCGCAGCTCGCTCGAACGGCGCACATCCCAGCCGGGCGGCGCGACGAACCGGATGCCGCTCCCGTCGAATGGGGTGCCCGACCCGGCGGGCTCGGTCGCCGAGCAGGCCGCCAGCATTCCCGCCAGGAAGAGCATCGCGATCCTGCCGCACGCCACCTGTGACGGTCTAGGTGCCGGTCGCCGGGTGGCCTGAGCACACGATCATCTGGTCTCGTTCCGGGCCGACCGACACCAGGCTGATCGCCACGCCGGCCAGCTCCTCGAGCCGCTCGACGTACTCGCGGGCCGCCGACGGGAGGTCGCCCCACGAGCGGCAGGCAGAAGTATCTTCCAGCCATCCCGGGAGCTCCTCATAGACCGGCTCCAGCCGCTCGTAGACCGATGTCGAGGCAGGCACGGTGGTCCACTGGCGGCCATCAAGCGGGTCGCGATAGGCTACGCAGATGCGCAGTCGCTCGAAGCCATCGAGCACGTCGAGCTTGGTGAGAGCGATCGACGAGTAGCCCGCCAACCGGACGCTGAAGTGGACGGCGACCGCGTCGTACCAGCCACAGCGTCGCGGCCGACCGGTGGAGGTCCCGTACTCGGCGCCGCGCTCGCGCAGCGACTCGCCGTCAGGATCGAGCAGCTCGGTGGGCAATGGACCGGCGCCGACCGCGGTGGTGTACGCCTTGGCCACCCCGATCACCTGGTCGATCGCGACAGCCGGCAGACCGGCCCCGATCGACGCGCCACCGGGGATCGGCGACGACGAGGTGACGTACGGGTAGACGCCCCAATCGATGTCGCGCATGGTGCCCAGCTGGCCTTCCAGGAGGATGCGCTGGTTCCCGGCCAGGGCCTCATCGACCATCGCCTGCCCATCCACGACGTGGTCTCGCAGGCGCTCGGCGGCGGCCAGGTAGTCCGCTGCTATGCGCTCCTGGTCGGTGGCCTCATTGATCGCCGAGCGCAGCTCATCTCCGTCGCCCCCGGCGGCGAAATAGCCCGCAACGACACGCCGAACGCGACGAAGCGCATCGGAGAGGCGTTCCGCGAAGCGATCGGGCTCCATCAGGTCCACCACCCGGATGCCGCGACGCGCGACCTTGTCCACGTACGCCGGACCGATGCCCCGCGACGTCGTCCCGAGGCGCGCGCTCCCCCGCTCCCGCTCCTCCAGCTGGTCGAGGAGCACGTGATAGGGCATCACCACGTGGGCCCGATCGCTGATGAACAGGTTGGCACAGTCGAAGCCGACCGCCGCCAGGCCGTCGAGCTCGCTGACCAGCGCCGGCGGATTGATCACCACGCCATTGCCGAGGAGGTTCCGCGTCTTCGGATAGAAGATGCCCGACGGAATGAGATGGAGTTTGAAATGGCCGTGCGGGTTGACGACGGTATGGCCGGCGTTGTTCCCCCCGCCGTAGCGGATCACCAGGTCGACATCGGTGGCCAGGTAGTCGACCACCCTGCCCTTTCCCTCATCGCCCCATTGGGCGCCGACCACGGCGATGACGGACACGGGCGACTGCTGACCTCAAGCTCGTGGTGCGGAGGTTCTCATCGTACAGGGGCCATTGGCCGAGCGATGCGATTGCGGACCCTCAGGTCCGCATGGCGCGTACCTTGTCGAAGCAGCTGCTGCAGTAGACAGGCCGATCGTTGCGAGGCAGGAACGGAACGAGCGCCTGCCCACCGCATTCGGCGCACACCGCGGCATGCATCTCCCGCTCGCCGCTCGCACCGCCCGAGCCGATCCCGAGCGCCCGATTCTGCTTGGCAATCGCGCGGCAGCCCTGGCAGCGCTGCGGCTCGTTGGTGAGTCCCTTCTCCGCGTAGAACTGCTGCTCGCCGGCAGAGAAGACGAAGTCCATGCCGCAAACGCGACAGGCGATGGTCTTGTCCGCGTACACCCTACCCTGCCTCCTCACCTCGCACGCCCGATCCGATACTGGACGGTGCTGTCCCGCGGGCCATACGTGATCGGGTGCGTGGCGCCGGATCGGTCTGACTCGGGTACAGCGGTGGATCGGACGTTCCCGGCCGACTATACACACGCGTTCAAGGCCTGCCTAGACCACGGGCCGGCGGCCGGATGCCCACACCGGCGCAATCGCCGAGGCGCCGACAAGGGCCAATTGGACCCTATCGGCAGGACAGAATCGGGCCGTTCGCATCGTGACGGCCCGGCCGGGCCGTGGTACGCCATGTGCATCACTCATACGAGGTGCTCCCGGTGAGATCGAGCCAGTTCCGAGCGCTGCTCGTCGCGGGCGTATCTCTGCTCCTGGTGGCCTGCTCCCCGTCGGCCGACCGGCGCGACATCCCGCCCGGGACCGACCGCGTGGTGGAGCTGACCATGGGGGGGATGCGCTTCATCCCCGACAAGCTCGACGTCAAGGTCGGCGAGACCATCACCTTCGTCGTCACCAACCCGAATGACATCCCGCACGAGCTGTTCATCGGCGACGCAGCCGATCAGGCGGCTCACCGCGCCGCCCACATGGCAATGCCGTCGGCCGGCCAGGCGACGGTGCCGCACATGGGCTACGGGATCTACCTCGACGCGCACGGCACGGGGATGGTGACGTACCACTTCACGCAGGTGGGGGAGATCCTGCTTGGCTGCCACCTGCCCGGCCATTGGGAGGCCGGGATGAAGGCAACGGTGACCGTCAAGCCGTAGGTGCGATCAGGCCGCTAGTACGCCGGCACCTCGACCTCGCGCGGCGCCATGGTGTAGAAGCGCGTGTTCGTCTTGCGGAACTGCAGCGGCACCTCGCCGATCGGGCCGTTGCGATGCTTGGCGACCTTGGCCTTGATCGTCTCGACGTCGCTCTCCGCGGTCGCCTCGCCATCGCGGTAGAGGAAGATCACGACATCGGCGTCCTGTTCGATGCTTCCCGACTCCCGGAGGTCGGAAAGGCGCGGCTCCGCCGATCCCCGCTGCTCGACGCCGCGCGACAGCTGGGAGAGCGCAATGACCGGGACCCGCAGCTCGCGGGCGAGCTGCTTGAGCCCGCGGCTGATCTCGCTCACCTCCTGGACCCGGTTCGGCTCGCGCTGGGACGAATTCCCCTGCATCAGCTGCAGATAGTCGACGATCAGGAGGTCGAGTCCGCGCTGCTCGGCCTCCAGTCGCCGCGCCTTGGTTCGCAGCTCCAGCACGGTGAGGACCGGCGAATCATCGATCCACATCGGGGCGGCATGCATGTCGTTCATGACCTGGGCGATCTTGGTCCAATCGGTCTCGTCGACGAACCCACTCTGCAGTGGCCGTGGATTGATCCCCGACTCCGCTGAAAGCAGGCGGAGGGCCAGCTGCTCCTTGCTCATCTCGAGGGAGAAGACGCCCACCTTCTTCGCCTCGTGGACCGCGGCGTGCTGGGCGATGTTCAGGGCCAGGCTCGTCTTTCCGACGCTGGGCCGAGCGGCCAGGATGATCAGGTCCGACGGCTGAAAGCCGCCGAGCAGCGCGTCGAGCTGGGAGAGGCCGCTGGGGATGCCCAGGATCTGCCCGCGATGCTCGTGCAGGTACTCGAGCCGGTCGTAGGCCTGGCCGAGCAGGGTCGCAAGTGACTCGAAGCCACCCACCGTGCGCCGCTGGCTGATCTCGAACAGGATCCCCTCGGCCCGATCGATGGCGGCCTCCGCATCATTGGCCTCCTCGTAGCCGACGGCGGCGATCTTGCCGGCGGCCGCGATCAGGTTGCGCAGCACCGCCTTGCGCTCCACGATCCTGCCGTAGTGCTCGACATGGACCGCGGTCGGCACCACGTTCATCAGGCTGGCCAGGTAGGCGGGGCCGCCGATCGGCTCGAGCCGCTCGCGCCGGGCCAGCTCGTCGCCAAGGGTGACCAGGTCGATCGGCTCGCGCTGACCGTGCAGGCCGAGCATTGCCTCGAAGATGTCGGCATGCTGCTGGCGGTAGAAATCGGGCGGATGCAGGAAGTCGGCAACCTTCAGGATCGCCTCGGGATCGATCAGGATCGATCCGAGCACGCTCTGCTCGGCCTCGACCGCCTGCGGCGCCAGCTTATCGATGCTCATATCGAGACCGATCGGTCCCCCCTGCTATACGTGGATCGCTTGTCCCAAGGGTGCGGCCATTGGCAATAGGGATGTCCCCGAGAAACCGGGGCCATGGCGGATAACGAAGCGCGCGCGGTGGACCGGATGTGGAGAAGGCATTCCAGATTCGAACGCAGCTTCGCGACAGGTTGTGCGTCGCGCAGCACGGCCCATTTATCCCCAGCGGAATCTTGTGCCAGTCGCTGTCGCACGCCGGGTCGGCTCTCGGATCCTCCCGGTGGTGGGGGGATCGCACTTCCGCAGGCGCGCCAGCTGGCGTTGGCGCTGGCTTCGGTGCTTGCCCCCGTGCTCTCGCAGGAGCGCGACAATCGTCGCGTGCCATGGCCAAGTCCGCACGGCGGGCGGGTGAGCCCGCAACGGGCTCCTGTCAACAACCTCCCGGGAAGGACCGCTAGACCGGGATCACGCGAAGGGTGAGCTGGGCCTCGACACCGGTCATGATTCGGACCGCGACCGGGAAGTCGCCGAGCGTCTTGATCGGCTGTCGCAGATGGATATCGTGCCGGTCGACCTCGATCCCCTGCTGGGCGATCAGCTCAGCGATCTGAGTGGTGGTGATCGACCCGAAGAGCCGGTTCTTGTCGCCTGCCTTGACCGCGATCTCGAGCGTGAGCTCGCGCAGGCGTGCCGCGGTGGCGTCGGCCTCCGCCCGGACGGCGCGCTCGCGCTCCTCACGCTCGTCGCGATGACGCTCCCAATTCTTCAGCGCGCCGGCGTCGGCGATCGCGGCCGCGCCACTCGGGAACAGGTAGTTCCGGGCGTAGCCATCCTTGACTTCCTTGACGTCACCGGCGTGGCCCAGCCCCTTCACATCGTGCTTGAGGATTACTTTCATCCCGTTTCTCTCTTCTCTTTGCCTGGCGCTAATTGCGAGTGATGTCAACCGGATCGGCAACGGCGACGGAGGTCAGCCCGGAGGGCTGCTCCGCCGTACCGGCCGCAAGCCCCACGCTCCACGCCACAGGCCGGCGCCAGCCAACGCGTCGGTCGCGCCAGCGCGCCAGGAGCCCCTTGACGGCCTCCGGATCACGCAGCGCGCCGTATCGCTCAAGCAGCTCGGGAAGGCGGTCGCGTATCTCGTCATAGCGACCGCCCAATACCGATCGCAGGCGCGCAAGGTCGCGATCGAGATCGGCGGTGCCTGAATGAGCGCGTTCGACGTGGTCCCGGCGCACGTCGGCCGGGGCGTTGGCGATGAACAGGTCGAGGACCAGCAGCAGCACCGTCAGGTCATCGGCCTGGCCGAGGATCGGGATGGCATCGGGAATCAGGTCAATCGGCATCGCGAGGTAGACCAGTCCTGCCGCCAGCAGCCCCTTAAGGTGCAGCGGCGTCCGGCGGTCACGCATGAGGCCCCATACGACGCGGGCGTACATCGGGAGCTTCCAGATCAGGCGTGCCAGGCGCGCGTAGCGCAATCGGCCGGATAGCTTCATGCGGGATCTCCGGTATCGGTCAGGGGTGGGCACCGATGATAGCAGAGCAGCCGCATCCGGCTGCTTGACATTAGAACGTCTGTTCTGCTAAGGTCACTCGGACGACCGCGTAATACGAGGAGCCGCCGTTGACCAGGCACGACGCGGAACGCAAACAGAAGATTCTCGAATGCATCGCCAGGGCCGTCGCTGAGCGAGGCTATCCACCTTCGGTGCGGGAGATTGCCGAGGCGGTCGGGCTGGCCTCTCCGTCCGCCGTGCACCATCACCTGACCGCCCTCGAACGCGAGGGCCTGCTCGAACGCGGCTCGCACTCTTCGCGCGCGTTGCGCCTCACCCTGCGCGGCGAGGCCGAGCTGGGCGCCGCCGGCCGGCGTCCTGTGCCGCTTGAGCGCGCAGAGCGTGGTCGCGTCACGCCGTTCCGCATGCCGGTCGAACGCGACCTGCTCGCGCTGCCGGTGATCGGGGAGATCGCCGCCGGGCAGCCGATCGAAGCCTACGCAGAGGGGGCCGAAACGCTCGACGTCCCGCGCTCGCTGCAGGCTCGCGATGACTCCTACGTCCTGCGGGTGCGTGGCAAGAGCATGATCGACGCGCTGATCGACGACGGCGACTACGTGGTCGTGCAGCCACAGGCGACCGCACGCGATGGCGACATCGTGGTGGCGCTGCTGGAGGACAACGGCGTCACCCTCAAGCGCTTCTATCGCGAGAAGGACCGGATCCGGCTGCAGCCGGCCAACGCAGAGATGGAGCCGATCTACGCCGCCGAGGTCCAGATCCAGGGCAAGGTGGTCGGGGTCATCCGCCGCCTGACCTAGGCCGCTCGGCGCCATTCCACGACGGATACTGACGCGGCCGATGAGCCGGACCATTCTGCACGCTGACCTCGACGCCTTCTATGCCAGCGTCGAGGTGCTCGACGATGAGTCGCTGCGTGGCAGGCCGGTGATCGTCGGAGGCGATCCAGGCGCACGTGGCGTGGTGAGCGCTGCATCGTATGAGGCTCGCCGTTTCGGCGTTCACTCCGCGATGCCGCTCCGCACCGCGGCGCGTTTTTGCCCCACCGGCGTCTTCCTGCCGGGCCGCCCGGACCGATACCGCGAGCTCAGCCGCGCCGTGATGTCGATCTTCGCCTCATATACGCCACTCGTGGAGCCGATCAGCCTGGACGAGGCTTTCCTCGATGTGACCGGGAGCCTCGACGCCTTTGGCGACGGGGAGGCGATTGCGCACCGCATCAAGCAGCAGGTGCGCGCCGAGGTGGGGCTGGTGGTCAGCGTGGGCGTGGCGACCAACAAGCTGTGCGCCAAGGTGGCGTCTGACCTGCGCAAGCCCGATGCGCTGGTGGTCGTGCCGCCCGGTGGCGAGGCGGCCTTCCTGGCCGACCTGCCGGTCGGGCGCCTGTGGGGCGTCGGACCGCAGGCGCAGCAGGCCCTCGCCGAGTACGGGGTGGCGCGCATCGGCCAGCTGGCCGCGCTGTCGGAGGCGACGCTGCGCCGGCGCTTCGGCAGCCACGGCAACGAGCTGGCACAGCGCGCCCGCGGAATCGATCCATCCGCGGTGGTACCGAGCCAGGCACCGAAGAGCATCGGGCACGAGCTGACCTTCGATCGCGACGTCAGCGAGCTCGCTCGATTGGAGGCCACGCTGCTCGACCTCGCCGAATCGGTGGCCAGCCGCCTGCGGCAGCATCATCTGGCTGCCGGGGCGGTGCAGCTCAAGCTGCGCTACGAGGGATTCGAGACGCTCACCCGGCAGATGAGGGTCCCCCGTCAGACGCGCGAATCGGAGCCGATCTACACGGCTGGCGTGGCATTGCTGCGCAAGACCCTGGTGAGCGGCCGCAGCGTGCGGCTGATCGGCCTGACCGCCATCAACCTGACCGATGCGCAGCAATTGACCCTCTTCGACGCGCCGGACCGGACCGATCGAATCACCCGCTCCATCGATGCCGTGCGCGAGCGCTTCGGCGAGAAGGCGATCAGCCGGGCACGGCTGATCGGCCACCGGGATCGGCGACATTTCGACTTCGGGGAGCGGCCGGAGGCTCCCGACGACAAGGGTGAGCGGTCTTGACAGATCGAACGCACGTTCGTATGCTCCCTTTAGAACGCCTGTTCTGTGCCCGCGCAGGCAAGCGTCACGTGAAGGAGCATTTCCCATGGCACTCCAGCAGATCACCCCGACCCCCGCCAACGTTAAGTGGGACCGCCGACTGGCGCTTCCGGCGACAGTCAGCTTTGCGGACCGCCAGCTGACGGTCACCTCGGTCGACACGGTTCGGGACGAGACCGCCGCCTACCCGGTCGGACGCGGGCCCCGGATCACCTACCTGGTAGAGACCAATGCGGGCCAGGCTTCGCTCGTCTTCGATCCGCGCGCCCGCCGCTGGTACATCGACGCGCTGGAACCCGCTGCCTGAGGGTCGATCAGCTGATCGGGTCGGCCTCGATGACCCACAGCGGCCCGTCGCCGCTTTCAACGCGCCGGGCACCGGTGCCCGGATCCATCAGCGAGGTGCGGACGAGCCGCACTTGTCGTCCGTCGAGCTCCGCAATCGGGCCGATCGAGGGTGAGAGCCCGAAGGTGAAGGCCCAGGCCCGCACCTGGTCATGGATTCGCCGCGCCGGCCATGTCCAGTCCACGGTGGCGTAGTCCTCACTGAAATGGCCGGCCCAGGTGGCGCCGTCGACCGGCTGCGGATCGCCCGGATCGCCGGCCGCGACCCGAGCCAGCACGGCGGGCAGCAAGCTGATCGCAACGGCGCCGAGGCGCGGCCCAACTACCTCGATGCCGAAGTCGTCGTCCTCCATCGGGACGGTTGCCTGGGCGAGGATGGCACCCGTATCAAGCTCGGCATCCATGCGATGCCAGGTGGCGCCGAACTGTCCGTCGCCGTCGCGAAAGGCCCAGGCCAGGGGGATCGGCCCGCGATGACGCGGCAAGAGGGCGGGGTGGCAGTTCACCGAGCCGAGGGGCGGGACCTGCAGCGCGGCCAGCGGAATGCGCCAGGGGAATCCCCAGCACAGGACCAGATCGGGACGCGCGGCGCGCAGCATGGGCTCGATCGACCACTTGTCGCGTGCCAGCAGGATGTCCAGGTCGGAGGGAGCCGTCAGGTCGCCGATCGGTGCTCGATCGGGCCGCGGCGCCCCCGCCCAACGCGCGCTGAGCACGGCCACCGGTTCATGCCCCGCTTCGCGCAGGAACGAGGCCACGCTGTGCGCCACGATCGGGATGGTGGTGATGAGCACCACCCGCCAGCCGGTCTCGTTCATTGGCCAAAGTCTAGCCCGTACAATCGTGGAAGCGCCTCGGCCCGGCTCGGGGAGGCGCGAAGGCGGTACGTTGCGAGGCACCTGCGCATGGCCGATTCCGACAAGCTGGCCGACCTCTCCCTCCTGACGCTGCTCGACCGGCTCGCATCGAGCGATCCCGTCCCCGGCGGCGGCAGCGCGTCCGCGATTGCCGGTGCCATGGGAGCCGCGCTGGTGGCGATGGTGGCAGAGCTCACGATCGGCCGTACCGAGTACAGCGAGCACGAGGAGACGCTGCTTGAGCTGCGCACCGCGGCTGTCGAGCGCCAGCAGCTGCTCCTGTCTCTGGCCGACGAGGACGCCACCGCCTACCAGTCGGTGGTTGCCGCTCGTCGCATGCCAAAGGAGACCGAGCCGCAGCGCGAGGCTCGCGCTGCCGCCCTGCGCACCGCGATGATCGAGGCCGCGCGCGTCCCGCTCCGCGCGGCGAACGTAGCCGCCGAGGTGCTGGAGCTGGCCGCGCGGATCGCGCCGATCGGCAACCGCAACGCCGTGAGCGACGCAGGGGTCGCCGCCCAGCTGTCCGGCGCCGCGTTGCGCGGAGCGCTGCTCAACGTGCGCATCAATCTTCCCTATCTGCCCGCCGACGAGCCGCTGCGGATCAGCGCCCCTCCGGAGCTGGTCAGGCTCGAGGCGATTGCCAACGAGCGAGAGCAGGCCGCGCTGGCCGCGGTCGACGCCCGGTTGCTGCCCTCATGACGGCGCGCATCCTCGACGGCCGAGCCGTCGCATCACGGCTGTGGCGCGACCTCTCCGACCGCGTTGCCGAGCTCCACGACCGGAGCGGCGCGGCTCCCCGGCTGGCGATCATCCGCTTTGACGAGCGGGGCGGATCAGCCCTGTATGCCGGCAGTGTGACCCGGGCGGCCCGCAGCGTTGGGATCGAGGCATTCGAGGTGACGCCCCCGGCCGGGGTGGCGCTCTCCGATCTCGCTGCCCGAATCGGCGCCCTCAATCGCGACCCGAGCGTGTCGGGGATCGTGGTGGCGCAGCCGGTCGCTGCCCACTTCGATGCCGGGGCGGTGGTCGCCCTGATCGACCCGCACAAGGACGTGGACGGGGCTACGCCGGTCAATGCGGGACGCATCGCCCGGGGAGAGCGCACCTTCGTACCGGCGACTGCGCTGGCGGTGATGGCCATCCTGCGGAACTACGAGGTCGTGATCGCCGGCCGCCGCGCGGTGGTGATCGGCCGATCGGCGGTGGTCGGGCGGCCGACCGCGGCGCTGCTGCTGGCGGCCGATGCCAGCGTCATGATCTGCCACCGGCGAACGCGCAACCTGGCCCGTGAGACACGCCGCGCCGAGATCCTGGTGGTGGCGGCGGGCGTGCCGCACCTCGTCCGCGCCGACATGGTCAACCGCTCTGCGGTCGTGGTCGACTGCGGCATCAACACCACTCCTGACGGGATCGTGGGCGACGTCGATTACGCCGCGGTGCGTCCGGTGGTCGCCGCCATTACGCCGGTCCCCGGGGGGGTCGGCCCGGTCACCACCATGATGCTGCTCGGCCAGGTGGTCGAGGCAGCCGAGCGGCAGGCCGCCGACTCCGAGCCAGCGCTCGATCGCTATGCGCTTCCCGGCCGCGTCCCGGGCAGGACGGCCACCGACCGCTGAGGGTCAGCCGCCTCCCGCCAAGACGCTGTTGAACATCTCGCTGACTGGGACCGAGCCATCGATCAGCCCCAGGCGCCGCATCGTGGCGTAGCCCGCTCCCCAGACCGCCTGGTCGATGGCGCCAGTGGGAGCCGACCCGGTCCCACGCCACAGGTCGATGGTGGCCTTCAGGACCGCGAGCGCCGTGGCGCGATCGGCGCCGATGGTTGGCTCGACCGCGATGGCGGCAGCAAGGCCGACCTGCGGGTCGGCGGCGATCGCCTGTTGTGCCTTCAGCGTGGCATGGGCGAAGGCAGCCACCGTTCCCGGCTCGGCGGCGAGCAGCTGATCCCCCACGATCATGCCCGGACCGGGCAGCGGAGCGACATCTTCCACCGTCAGCAGGTCGACCGGCATCCTCCGCGCGGCAAGCTGCAGCGGCTCGTTGTTGCGGAAGCCGGTGATGAGGTCCACATCACCGTTGAGCAGCCCCTCGACCTGGTTGTAGGACGGGTACTCGCGGATCTTGACGTCGGTCTCCTTGAGGCCCGCTGCATCCAGGATCGCGAGCAGCGCGTGCCACGACGAGCCGTACTTTCCTGGCGTCCCGATCCTTTTGCCGGACAACGACGCCAGCGTTCGGGCTCCCGGTACCGTCCCCTTGGGGCCGATCAAAGCCACTGGAAACAGGTCGTACAGGGTGGACACGTAACGGATCGGAATACCCGCGGTGCGCGAGATCATCACATCGGTGGCATCGGCCACCCCGAACTCGGCCTGGCCATCCGCCACCAGGCGGACCAGGTCGGCATCGCTCTTGTACTCGATCGACACCGTGAAGCCGGCATCGGCGTAGTAGCCCGCCTTCTGCCCAAGGTAGAACGGCGAGAACTGGACGTCCGGTTGAAAGCCGAGCAACAGGCGCACCGGGCGGAGTGCGGCAGGCGTAGCACTGGAGCTGGCCGACGGTGAGACGGTCGCGGATGGCGCAGTGCAGGCGGCGAGCAGCAGCCCGGTGGTCAGGCCAAGGATCGAGAGGCGGTGGCGAACGGTCATCTGGTTCCTTTCATCGGTCGGCGACCAGCCTGCGCTCGACGGCGACCACCAGGCCATGGAAGACCAGGCCGATGATCGCCAGCCAAACGAGGGCGACAAACATCAAGGGGGTGTCGAACAGGCCCTGGTCGGCGATGTTGATCAGGACGCCGAGCCCGGTGCTGGCTCCCGCCCACTCCGCCACCACCGCGCCGACCACGGCCAGGGTGACTCCGACCCGCAGACCACCGAAGATCACCGGCAGCGCCGAGGGGATCTCCAGGCGACGGACCAGGTCGCCGCGGGTCGCGCCCAGCGAACGAAGCAGCTCGGTCAAGTGCGGGTCTGTGGAGCGAATGCCGACCATGGTGGCGATGGCGATCGGGAAGAAAACGATGAGCGCGCAAACCAGCACGCGGGCCGTGAGACCGCCGCCGAACCAGATGTCGAGCAAGGGAGCAAGCGCAAGGATCGGGATCGCCTGCGCCGCCACGATGTACGGGGATAGCGCCCGCTCGACCACGACACTCTTGCCGAGCGCCAGCCCGACCGCGACCGCAGACACCGCGCCGGCGCTGAAGCCGAGCACGACCTCTGCGAGCGTCGCAGTCAGGTGCGGCCACAGGATCCCGCTGCCTATCGCACGCATGCCGCGCTCAGCCACCACCTCGGGTGCAGGCAGAATGTAGTCAGGCGTGCCGGTCAGCACGGTCACCAGCTTCCAGGCCAGCAGGAAGCCTGCCAGCGAAGCCACGGAGGCGAGCACGCGACGCAGAGGGCTCGACCTCATGCCACGTCCTCGGTCCAGGAGACCAGCTCGGCCGGGTGGACGTCCGCCAGCGCTTCGCGCACCTCGGCCTCGATGGCGGCGGCTCTCAGGTCGCCGGCCAGTGCAACGGGGCGTGGCCGCGGCAGGTCGACCGGCACGATCCGTGCGACGCGGCCGGGGCGGGAGGTCAGGACAATGATCCGATCCGCCAACCGGACAGCCTCCGAGACCGCGTGCGTCACCAGCAGCACGGTGAGGGGGCGATCCATCCACAGCGCCTGGAGCTCGCTGTCAAACGCCTCGCGGGTCAGCGCATCGAGCGCGGAGAAGGGCTCGTCGAGGAGCAGCAGCGGGGGGTCGCTCACCAGCGCGCGGGCAAGCGCGGCGCGCTGAGCCATGCCACCAGAAAGCTCGCGCGGGCGGACCTTTGCCGCCGCCCCCAGGCCAACGCGCCGCAGCGCCTCGCCAGCCCGGCGCTGGCGCTCGCCAGGGGCCACGCGCCCCAGGGCCAGCGGCAGAGCGACGTTGTCGATCGTATTGAGCCAGGGAATCAGCCGCGGCTGCTGGAAGACGAGGCCCACCCTGCCGTCGCCCCGATGTGGGGCGCCGCCGCCGTCCAGCCCCACTGTGCCGCGATCGGGGGCAAGCAGACCGGCGATCACCCGCAGGGCAGTGCTCTTGCCGCATCCGTTCGGCCCGATCAAGGCGGTGACGCTGCCGGCGGGAAGATCCAGTGAGAAATCCTCGAGCGCCACAAGGCGACCGCCGTCCCGCACCGGGAACGAGACACTCACCGCGCGCAAGGCGACCGACAGCCCCGAGCCTGCAGCGCTTGAACGATCGTCGGCCTGAATCACGATGCCCTCGCATTCGTCGTTGGCGAACGCAACGCTCCGGGGCATGCCGCGCCTCGTTCGTTCCGAACGACACGGCTGCGGCCCTGCCACGGGCAGGCGCCACCACCGTATCGCTGCGTCGGAAGAACGCTCGCGGTCGCCTTCTCCCATCCGGACTGTGACCGTCGGCCCTGTCTGCCGGCCCGCATCGCGCGTGCCGGGTCAGGTCGGCCCCGTCAGGTTCGCCCCAAGCACCTCTCCCAGGCGCCCGAGCCCGACGGGGTTCGCGGGCTGGTCCCACGAATGGGACCGACCGCCGGTGGGGAGTTTCACCCCGCCCCGAAGGCGATGAATTCGTTCAGTTGCCCGCTAGCCTGCCACCCAGACGAGGAGCGGTCAACCGCGGGCGCGCAGCCACCGGTAGATCAGCCAGGCCCCGCCTAGCAACACTGCCGCGTAGATCGGCAGCTCGAAGGGTCGGACCGCGTCGTACAGGCCGCGATAGTTCTCCCCCAGCAGGAAACCGCCGTACAGCAGCGCGGCGTTCCAGGGCAGCGAGCCGAGCGCGCTGAACAGCAGGAAGCGGCCGACCGGCATGCGCGCCACGCCTGCCGGGTAGTTGATCAGTGCGCGCAGCAGCGGGACCAGCCGACCGATGAAGACCGCACGGTCGCCGTAGCGCGCAAACCAGGCATCAGCGCGATCCAGGTCGTCCGGCCTGATGTGCACGTAGCGCCCGTATCGGTCCAGCAGCGGGCGCCCGCCCCAGGCACCGATCAGGTAGCCGGCCAGCGACCCGACCAGCGCGCCCACGGTCGCGATCAGCAGGGCAAGCAGCCAGTTCCAGGGGAGGCCGCTGAGCGGCTCAACGATGGTTGGATCGGTCGCCGATTGGCTAACCTTCCAGCCGGCCATCGGCACGATCACCTCGGACGGCACGATCGGCACGAAGGTCTCCAGTGCCACCGCAAAGGCAACCCCGGCATACCCGACCTTGTCGTAGAGGGAGAGGATGAACGGGATGACGGTGCGATCGATCAGCTCGAGCATCGGCTAGGCGCGCATCCGCTTGTCGTCGGCCAGCAGGTGCACGGCCACGATGATCGCCAGCAGGGCCCCACCGGCCATCCAGCCGCCGAGCACGTCCATCGGGTAGTGGGCGCCAAGGTAGATGCGTATCAGGCTGATGGCGCCGATCAGGCCGCTCGCAACGCCATAGGCCAGCATCCCGCGCCGGCGGCTGGTCGTCAGGCGGGCAACGCAGAAGGCGGCGAGTCCATAGAAGGCAACAGCTCGCAGGGCGTGGCCGGCGGGGAAGTCGGCGATGTCATCGAGGCCGATGGCGTTGACGTTGAAGAGCGCGTTCCACAGCGTTCCGAGGCTGATCTCGGGGATGGCGGTGAAGTACTTCAGCGCCCACTCGATCGGGAACGCGAGCGTGCCGGCCGCGAGTACCAGGGCAAGGTCGGTGCGGCCGCGCCACAGGGCGAACAGCCCGCTGGCCGCAAAGGCGAGCGCCACGAACCAGCCGGAGCCAAGGCCGCTGATGCCGATCAGAACCGAGTCGATCGGCGGCGCCACCTGAGCGACCCACGAATGCAGGGGCGGCACGATGTTCGCCATCAGCCATTCCTCGGGGACCGTGTGGTCGGTGGTGCGCTTGAGGGTGACGAGCCAGAAGAGGCTCGGCAGCATGACCAGGGTCAGGAAGAAGGCGAACGCCGGGCTGGGAATGGCGCTGCCCGGGCGATCCGGCGATTCCACGCCCGCACCAGGGTGGATCGAGGGGTCCGGGAGTCGTCGCACGCTGCGTAGTATAGGAGCGCCTCCCCGGCTGCCCTGCGGTCGAGCAGGTCCCACGCCCCCATTCGCGAAAGGAGCCCGCAACGCAAGCGCAGCCCACCGGTGCGTTGATCCTGACCGGCCGCGACCTGACCGTGGCCGACGTGGCGTCGGTCGCCCGCGATCGGCGCCGGGTGTCACTGGCGCCCGCGGCCGCCGAGACGATGCTGGCGTCGCGCGCGGTGATCGAGCGTCTCGTCGCGGAGGGAGCCACGATCTATGGTGTGACCACCGGCTTCGGCGACCTGGCCGACGTCCGGATCGAGCCCCATCAGGTGGCAGAGCTGCAGCGCAACCTGGTTCGATCGCACACCGCCGGGGTCGGCGAGCCGCTGCCCGCGGAGGTGGTCCGCGCCATGCTGGTGCTACGGGCCAACGCGCTTGCCGTTGGGTTATCCGGCGTGCGGCCGAAGCTGGCCGAGCTGCTGCTCGGCATGCTCAACGCCAGGATCCACCCGGTCGTCCCGTCGCGAGGCAGCGTGGGGGCCAGCGGCGACCTCGCCCCGCTCGCCCACCTGGCGCTGGCGGTCATCGGTGAGGGCGAAGTGGCGACCGACGCAGGGACAGCGCTCGCCGGGGATGCTCTGCGTGCCGCGGGCCTGGCCCCGTTGGAGCTGGGCGCAAAGGAGGGACTCGCGCTCCTCAATGGCACGCAGCTCATGGCCGCCCTGGCCGCCCTGGCACTGATCGATGGGCGTCGCCTGGCGGCCTCGGCCGACGTCATCGGCGCGATGAGCCTGGAGGCGATGGAGGGGACCTCTGCCGCCTTCGACGAGGCGCTCGTCGCGGCGCGCCCGCACCCGGGGCAGGTTGCGGTCGCCGCGCACCTGCGGACTCTCCTCGCCGGCAGCGAGATCGGCGCCGCGCATGCCGCCAGCGCCCACCGCGTCCAGGACCCGTACTCGCTGCGCTGCATGCCCCAGGTGCATGGCGCGGTCCGCGATGCCCTCGACCAGTTGGAGCGCGTGTTGGCCGTCGAGATCAACGCCGCCACCGACAACCCACTCGTCTTCCCCGATGGC
>JANMPX010000076.1:0-13481 GCA_031370085.1 Chloroflexota bacterium
GGAGAAACCCGACCGTGACCGTCACCACTGCCAGCTATAAGAACCTCATCGGCGGCCGCTGGGTCGACGCCAAGTCCGGCAAGACCTTCGACAGCGTCAGCCCGGCCAATCACGAGGAGGTGATCGGCACCGTCCCGGCGAGCGGGCCGGCCGACGTTGATGCGGCGGTGGCAGCGGCCAGGGCCGCCTTCCCCGCATGGTCGATGATGCCGGCGCCCAAGCGCGGCGAGATCCTGTTCAAGGTCGCGCGCATCCTTGCCGAGCACAAGGAAGAGCTGTCGCGGCTGATGACGCGCGAGATGGGCAAGGTGCTGACCGAGGCGCGCGGCGACGTCCAGGAGGCGATCGACGTCGCCTACTACATGGCCGGCGAGGGGCGGCGACTGTTCGGTCAGACGGTGCCGTCGGAGATGCCGGACAAGTTCGCGATGGCCATTCGCAGGCCGATCGGCGTGGTGGGGATCATCACCCCCTGGAACTTCCCGGTGGCGATCCCCGGCTGGAAGCTCTTCCCGGCGCTGATCTGTGGCAACACCGCGGTCATCAAGCCGGCCAGCGACACGCCGGCCTGCGCCATCCGCTTCGTCGAGCTGCTGATGGAAGGTGGCATTCCCGAGGGCGTGGTCAACATCGTGACCGGCTCTGGCGCCGAGGTCGGGAATGCGATCGTCGAGCACCCTGACGTGCGGGTCATCAGCTTCACCGGCCATACCGATACCGGCGTCGAGATCAGCACGCGCGCGGCCAAGACGCTCAAGCGCGTCAGCCTGGAGCTGGGCGGCAAGAATCCGATCGTCGTCTGGGAGGACGCCGATCTGGGCCTCGCCCTGGACAGCGCGGTCTGGTCCGCCTTCGGCACCTCCGGCCAGCGCTGCACCGCCGCCTCTCGGTTGATCGTGCATCGGCGCGTCCACGACGAGTTCGTCGAGATGCTCCGCAAGCGCGTCGGCTCCCTGGTGCTGGGCGATGGGCTGGACCCCAAGACCGATGTCGGACCGGTGATCAACGACAAGGCGGTCGAGCGCATCGCGGCGTACGCGGCCATCGGTCGGGGAGAGGCCGAGCTGGTGATCGGCGGCGAGCCGGCGACGGCGGGGGCCCTGGCGAAGGGGAGCTTCTTCCAGCCGACCATCTTTGCCGAAGTCAAGCCCGATGCGCGCATCGCGATGGAGGAGATCTTCGGGCCGGTGACATCGGTCATTGCGGTCGACAACTGGGAGGAGACGGTGCGGATCGTCAACTCGGTCAAGTACGGCCTGTCGACCTCGCTCTTCACCCACGACATCAACCTCGCGTTCCGCTCGATCCGCGACTTCGACTCCGGGCTGGGGTACGTGAACCACGGCACCATCGGGGCGGAGGCGCACCTGCCGTTCGGCGGCACCAAGGCGACCGGCAACGGCCATCGCGAGGTGGGCCAGGCGGCGCTCGACTTCTTCAGCGAATGGAAGAGCGTGTACATCGACTACTCAGGGAAGCTGCAGCGGGCCCAGATCGACATGGAGTTCATCGACCAGGAGCAGGTCTAGCCCAGGGTCAGCCCCGCGCTCTTAGGGCGGCCTCGATCTCGTCGAGATGCTCGGCGCGGTGCTCGTAGCGGAGAGCGCTGATCGGGCAGTCGGGATCGCCTGGCCACAGCCGCTCGGGAGGCAGTTTCGCCACGCGCGCGTCGCACTCCTCGGCGATCCGCAGCGCCAGCTGGGCAGCCTCCCTCGGCGCAATCGCGTGGATCAGCGGCCGGGTCGAGTCGTTCAGCCAGTCGCCCTCGGGCTCGGCGTCCCCTGGTGCCCATGGTTCGCCGCGATCGATCTTGTCGGCGAGGACCAGGACGCGGATGTCCCAGTACGCGATATGGCCGAGGACGCCGGCAACGGTCCAGTATTCGTTCACGGGAGCGATGAGCGCTGCGTCGTCCAGCCGTTCGACAAAGGCGCGCAGGCGTTCGCGCTCGCGGGTGTTCGCTTCGATGTAAGCGCGATTGTCGGCCATGGTCCGATCTTACTGCCGATCCTCGACGGCTAGCTTTGCATCAACCGGTCGGGGGTGCGACCATCGGGCCAGTCATGCAGCTTCCGCACTTTCCCCTGCACGCGGTCCTGTTTCCGCACCTGCCACTGCCGCTCCACGTCTTCGAGGAGCGCTATCGGACCATGATCCGCGACGTCCTCTCCGACGGCTCGCCGTTCGCCGGTCGCTTCGTGGTGAGCATGATCACCCAGGGGCCCGAGCTGGGAGCCGACCCGGCCAGGCAGCCGGTCAGCGCGCAGGTCGGGACCGTCGTCGAGGTGCGCCACGCGGAGCGCTTCGCGGACGGCCGCTGGGGGCTGCTGGCGGTTGGGCTTGCCCGAGCGGCGGTGGAGAGCGTCGAGAGAGATGGTCCATATCCCGTGGCGGAGCTCGAGCAGCTGCCCGAGGACCAGGGCGATCCCGCTGCCAGCGCGGCACTGCTGCCCCAGATCCAGGTCGCGCTGAATGCCTATCTTGAGACGGTGAAACGATACGTGGCGACCGCCGCGTCTGTGGGACGTGAACCGGACGAGGTCGGCAGGATGACGGGCTCGCTCGACGAGGTGCTCAAGCCGATTCGCCTGCCGGACGACCCGCTCGCCGCAAGCTACGCCGTCGGCGGCATGCTCCAGATCGAGCTGACCCGAAAGCAGCGGCTCCTCGAGCTTCCCGATGCCGCGTCGCGGCTGACAGTCGAGCTGCAGCTGCTGCGCCGCGAGGCGCGCCTGCTGGCGGACGGCGCCATCTCGCCGATCAGCAGTGCGGACCTGCACTACAACCCCAACTGAGCCGATGGGCTGGCACCGAGCGCGAGTCCTGATCGCCCTGCTGGTGTTGCTGAGCGCCTGCACCAGCTCCCCGAGCCAGAGCCCCACGACCACCCTCATCGCCTCGGCTGTGGAGAGCAACGCCACGAGCCCATCCCCGACGCCGACCGGATCCGCATCCGGGACGCCACAGCCAACCGTCAAGCCGACACCGCCAGCCTCGGGCTGTATCGCGGGCGACCGGGTCGCCGCCGGATCTCAGCAGACCTTCGCCGCGATCCCCAACGCCGGCCACGCGGTGGCGTTCACGCTTGACATGGGCGGCCGCCTGGACCCGGCGCTCGACATCCTCGACTTCCTGGTCGCCAACCATGTCTGCGTCACCCTCTTCCCCACCGGGGCCATGGCGCAGAGCACGCAGGGGCAGGCGGTGATGGCGATCATCAGGGCGCACCCGGAGCTCTTCGAGATCGGCAACCACACCATGCACCACTGCGATCTGGTCCGCGGTGGAGGTGGCTCACCAACCACCGCCCCATGCGTCACCAACGGCGCGCCGACCGGAGACTTCATCCGCAAGGAGCTGACCGACGCGGCAGCGATCCTCAAGCAGTACTCGGGACAGGATCCGTCCCCGTATTGGCGCCCTCCGTACGGCTCCATCAGCGACTCGGTACGCGCTGCGGCGGCATCGGTCGGCTACACCAAGACCTTCCTGTGGGATGTCGACACCATTGACTGGAAGCCGATCTCCGACGGCGGACCGACCGCGGAGCAGATCGCCAGCAAGGTGATCAGCCGCTCGGTCGACGGGTCGATCGTCCTCATGCACCTGGGCGGGTACGAGACGCTCGACGCGCTGAAGATCATGGTGCCCGGGCTTCGCGATCGCGGCTTCCTCCTGACCAGCCTCTCCGACATGCTCCGCTAGTCCGCTCCGCGCGGTGGGGCCGAAGGTCACCGGGCATGAAGGCCAATGGCACATGCGATCTGCCGCGCCGGCTGGCAGGGTGGAACCATGAAACCGCGGGTCAGCCTGGCAGGCAGGCTGGGGAGCACCTGGTTCGGCGGCGACCTCCCGCCCCGGGCACGCGAGCGCCTCGCCTCCATCGCCGAGGTACGAGCCTTTGCGCCAGGCGAGACGCTGCTCAAAGAGGGGACGGAGTGCGATCAGTTCGCAGTCGTCCTGTCGGGCCTGCTGGCGATACAGGTGCTGGTCCCCGGACAGGGCTCGGTCACCCTGCTGACCATCGAGCCCGGCGATGTGTACGGCTGGTCGTCGGTGGTGGCACCGCATCGGTCCACCTCCAGCGTGGTCGGGGTCGAGGCGGGCGAGGTGCTGGCCTTCGCTGCCGAATCCCTGCGCAATCTGCTCGACGCCGATGACGTGCTGGCCGCCACCCTCTACCCGCGGCTGTTGCAGGCGATGGCGCGGCGCCTGACCGCGACCCGCATCCAGCTGCTGGACCTCTACGCGCGGGAGCGGGAGGTGCTCCCATGGTGATTGCCCCGCCGGGGCAGGAGTTCCTGCCGCGCGAGCGGATCGACGCCCTCCTCGAGCTGCTTCGGGAGGGCGGTCGCACGATTGTCGGCCCGACGCTGCGCGACGGCGCGGTGGTCCTCGACGAGATCACATCGCCGGACGACCTGCCGCGCGGCTGGCAGGATGAGCAGGCTCCGGGTCGGTATCGGTTGACCGGCGACCACGGTCAGCGGCTCTTCGACGTGGTGAACGGCCCGATGAGCTGGAAGCAGTTCACCTTCCCGCCACGCCAGTCCATGGCCAGCGCGCGGCGGAACCCGGATGGCAGCGCCGTCTTTGGGGCAACCACGCCCGACCCGCCACGACTCGCCTTCCTGGGTGTGCGCGCCTGCGAGCTCGCCGCCCTGGGCATCCACGATCGCGTCCTGGCGGGCGGTGCGTTCGTCGACGAGGATTACCGGGCGCGCCGTGACGGCGCGCTGGTGGTGGCGGTCCAGTGCACGCGAGCCGCCTCGACCTGCTTCTGCGCCTCGATGGGCACCGGCCCCGAGGTGCGTGACGGGCACGACCTGCTCCTGACCGAGCTCGACGATGGCTTCCTGGTCAAATCCGGGAGCGCGGACGGCGCGCGCCTGCTCGCGCGCCTGCCGACCCGGCGTGCGACGGCCGCGGAAGAGGCGTCAGCGGCGGGGGCGGTGGCCAAGGTGCGCGCGGCGACGGGGGATGCGGTGGCCCTCGATGGACTGCACAACCGGCTGATGGACCAGCTCGACAACCCGCGCTGGGGGGTGGTGGCCGATCGATGCCTGGCCTGCGCCAATTGCACCATGGTCTGCCCGACCTGCTTCTGCACCAGCACATCGCTGAAATCCGACCTGGACGGGACGGTCACGGTGGCCGAGCGGGTCTGGGACTCGTGCTTCACGGTGGGATTTGCACAGGTGGCCGGGGGAAACTTCCGGCCTCGACGGGCGGATCGGTATCGCCAGTGGCTGACCCATAAGTTCGCCACCTGGGTCGACCAGTTCGGCAGCTACGGATGCGTGGGTTGCGGACGCTGCGTGACCTGGTGCCCGGTCGGGATCGATGTCCGCGAGGAGCTCGCGGCAATCGCACCACCCGCGGTCCAGCCTGAGCGGGGCGCCGCTCGACCCGCAGCCGCCACGTTGGGACGATTTGACGTTGCCGCCCTCGCCGCGCTGGAAAGTGAAACGGCCGATACCTCGACGCTGCGCCTCGTCCCGCGCGACCCGGCACTGCTGGCAGGTCTGCCCGGCCAGTTCGTGATGGTCGATCAGCCCGGGTTCCCGGCCTTCCCGATCTCGGTATCACGCTATGCAGCCGATCAGTTGCTGCTGACGGTTCGGGGGGCGGGTGCCGCGAGTCGGGCGCTGCTCAACGAGCCGATCGGTGCGCAGATCGGGCTGCGGGGGCCGCTGGGCCGGCCGTGGCCGATAGAGCGCGCGGTCGGGCGCGACGTGGTGATCGCGGCGGGCGGCATCGGCCTCGCTCCGCTGCGGCCGCTGATCGACGCGATCATCGCCGAACGCGATCGCTACGGCTCTGTCCTGCTCGCCTACGGTGCGCGAACGCCCTCCGATCGGCTCTTCGTCACCGAGCTCGCTGCCTGGGCGGAGGGCGGCATCGAGGTGGCGCAGATCGTCGACAGGTCCGGCCCGGGCTGGACGGGGCGGGTCGGGGTGGTCACCGGTCAGCTTGACCAGCGCAACTTCAGCGCCCGACCGACGGCGGCGTTCGTCTGTGGACCGGAACGCATGATGCAGAACACCGTCACCGTGCTTCGCGATCGAGGCGTGGCTCCGGAGCGCCTCTTCGTTTCGCTGGAGCGGCACATGGAATGTGGCATCGGCCTGTGCGGGCACTGCCAGATGGGCCCCTTCTTCATCTGTCGTGACGGTCCGGTCTTCGCAGTATCCGAGCTGGGCGACCTGTTCGCCCGCGAGGGGATCTGATGTCCGAGACGCGAGCGCTGCGGGTCGGCGTGGTCAAACTGGCCTCGTGCGACGGCTGCCAGCTGACCCTGCTCGACCTGGAGGACGAGCTGCTCGCGATCGGAGCCCGTTTCGATCTGGTCGAATTCCCCGAGGCCACGTCGCGTCGGTCGAACGGACCGTACGACTTGCTTCTGGTAGAGGGCTCGGTCAGCACCCCCGACCAGGCCAGGGAGATCCAGACGTTGCGCGAGCGCTCCAAGCTGCTGGTCACCATCGGCGCCTGCGCCACCGCCGGCGGGATCCAGGCGTTGCGCAACTTCGGAAATGAGCCGGAGTGGCGGGCCTCGGTATATCCACAGCCCGAGCTGATCGAGTCGCTGGCACTCGCCACCCCGGTCGCCGATCACGTCACCGTCGATGCCGAGCTGCGGGGCTGCCCGATCGATCGCCACCAGCTGCTGGAGCTGCTCACGGCCCTGCGAATCGGGCGTCGGCCGCAGCTGCCCGACGAGGCGGTCTGCCTCGAGTGCAAGCGCCTCGGCAGGGTCTGCGTGCTGGTGGCCGGCGGGATGCCGTGCCTGGGACCGGTCACCCAGACCGGCTGCGGGGCCCTCTGTCCCGGTTACGCCCGAGGCTGCTATGCCTGCTTCGGACCGCGCGAGGCGGCCAACGTCGGAAGCCTTTCCGCCTGGATCGGTCTCGACCGGCCCAGCGGCTCGGCGGATCGCCTGTTCGCGGGCTTCACCGGGTGGGCGCCGCCGTTCCGCGAGGCAAGCGCCAGGGCAAGCGCGACCTTCCAACCGCCTGCAAGGACCGAGGACCCGGACTGATGGACAGCGACCAGCTGCATTTCGAGGTCGCCCAGCTGACCCGCGTCGAGGGCGAGGGGTCGCTCGACCTCAAGGTCGCCGCTGACGGCAGCGTTGCCGCCCAGCTGCGCATCTTCGAGGCGCCTCGCTACTTCGAGCGCCTGCTGGTGGGCCGGACTCCTGACGAAGTGCTCGACATCGTCGCGCGCATCTGCGGAATCTGCCCGGTCGCCTACCAGATGTCCGCGGTGCATGCCTTCGAGAGCCTCTTCGAGGTGGAGATCGACCCAGCGGTTCGCCTCCTCCGACGGCTGCTGTACTGCGGCGAGTGGATCGAGAGCCACGCGCTGCACATCTACCTGCTGCACGCGCCCGACTACCTCGGCTACCCGAGCGCCCTCGAGATGGCGCGCGATCACCTGGCAGTGGTCGGCCGCGGCCTCCGGTTGAAGCAGCTGGGCAACCGGATCGTGGGGATCGTCGGCGGGCGAGCCATTCATCCGGTCAGTGTCAAGGTGGGCGGCTTCTCGCGCGCGCCCCGACGCGCCGATCTCGAGCCGCTGCGCCCGTTGCTTGCCGAGGCGATCGCCGCAGCGCAGGAGACGGTCAGCTGGGTCGCCGGGCTCGACATACCGTCGTTTGACCGGGAGCCGCGACTGGTAGCGCTTCGGCACGACGCCGAATACCCGATGAACGAGGGACGCATCGTGTCGAGCGATGGGATCGACCTTGCCACCGGAGAGTGGGGGCAGGCCTTCAGCGAGGTGCAGGTCCCGTGGTCCAATGCTCTCCAGGCACGCGCCGCCGATGGCGTGCCGTACCTGCTCGGGCCGACCGCGCGGCTGGCCATCTCGCCAGATCGGCTCCATCCCACGGCTCAGGCAGCCCTGGCGGCCACCGGGTTCACGCCCGACGCCCTGCGCCGCAACCTCTTCCTGAGCATCGTGTCGCGAGCGGTGGAGCTGCTGCACGCGGTCGCAGAGGCGGCCGACATCCTGGACCACTACGTACCGCCGGTAAGGCCTGCCGAACCGTGGGAGCCGCGCGCGGGGACGGCCGCTTGGGCCACCGAGGCGCCCCGCGGGCTCCTCTTCCACCGGTACGAGGTGGATGCGGCAGGGACGGTGCAGGGTGCCCAGATCGTTCCGCCGACGAGCCAGAACCAGGCCGCCATCGAGCATGACCTGGAGCTCTTCGCCCCCGCCGTCGTGGAGCTGCCACACGCAGAGGCGACACTCCGCCTGGAACAGCTGATCCGCTCCTACGACCCATGCATCTCGTGCGCGACGCACTTCCTCCAGCTGCGGGTCGAGCGAGCCGGATGAGCACACGC
This sequence comes from Chloroflexota bacterium, assembly GCA_031370085.1. GTDB lineage: Bacteria > Chloroflexota > Limnocylindria > QHBO01 > QHBO01 > CF-167. The sequence goes on from JANMPX010000076.1 coordinate 8,355, forward strand.
GTTCGCATCCTGGCCTGCGGCGCGATCGATCGCGGCGATGACGGCGCGGCGCTGCTGGCGGTCCGCCGGCTGCCCGCTGCCGTTCGGCGGGCTGCCCGGATCGAGGAGGTTGGGCAGCTGTCTGCCGAGCACCTGCTCGAACCGGCCGGATGGCGGACCGTGGTGGTCGACTGCGTCCGCGGCATCCCCGCGGGATCAATCCTGGAGCTGCCGCTCGACGAACTGCCGGCGCTGGAGGTCGGCCTGCCGCTGACCTCGACCCACGCCATGAGTCCTGGAGGAGCCGTCCAGCTCGCGACTGCACTGGGCGCCATCGGCCCGGACGACCGATTCCTGGGGATCGGCGGCGAGTCGTTCGTCGTCGGAGCTTCCCCATCACCGGCTGTCACCGGCCGGCTCGGTGAGCTCGTCGAGCGACTGGTGGCACTCACGCTTGCGGCCCCGTTGCCGGAAACCGTGCCATGTGCCTGACCGCGCCGGCACGGGTCATCGCGGTGGACGCCGACGGCGCGACGCTGCTGCTCGGGGGCCGCGAACGGCGTGCCTCGACCCTGGTACGGCCCGACACCGCGGTCGGTGACTGGGTGATCGTGGGCGCGGGCACGATCCTCGAGCGGATCAGTGATGACGAGGCGACGCGCCAGCTGCTGGCCGTCCGCGAGGCATATCGAGAGGAGGCATGAAGGTGGATCTGAAAGTGGGCCGGCGGCAGTTCGCAACTGGGGTCAGCCTTGCCCTTGGCACTGCGCTGATCAGCGGGGTGGCCGTCTTCCTGAACGGCCAGGCGGTGCGCCAGTTCCCCGATGCCACCGTGTTCACGACGCTGAAGAACGGGGTCGCCGCCGCAGTGCTGCTGTGTGCGGCGGCTGCGGCCGGTGGCCTGCCTCGCGGCCTCGGTGCCCGACGATGGATCGGCCTGCTCGCGCTCGGTCTGGTAGGCGGCAGCATCCCATTCGTCCTCTTCTTCAATGGGCTGGCCGCCGCCAGTGCTCCGGCCGCAGCCGTCATTCACAAGACCCTCTTCATCTGGGTCGCGATCCTGGCGGTCGTCCTCCTCCGTGAGCGGATTGGCCCATGGGTCATTGGCGCCCTCGGCGTGCTGCTTGCAGCACAACTCATGATCCAGTCACCCGCCGAAGTGGCCTGGGGTGGCGGAGAGTCGCTGATCGCGCTGGCGACCGGATTCTGGGCGATCGAGACGGTGTTCGCTCGGCGACTGCTGGCCTCGGTGCCGTCGCTCACCGCCGGCGCAGCCCGGATGGGGTTCGGCCTGATCGTCCTCATCGGTTACCTGGCAGTCAGCGGACGGCTGGGGATGCTTGGCACCCTCGGCGCTGCCCAATGGGCGTGGGTGCTCGGAACCGGTCTGCTGCTTGCCGGCTACGTGGGCACCTGGTACGCCGCTCTGCAACGCGCGCCGGCGACCGTGGTGACCGCGGTGCTCACCCTCGGCGCCCCGGTGACTGCGCTGCTGCAGGCGGCCACGACCGGCAATTTCCCCGCGCCAGTTCCATTGGTCGGGCAGCTCGTGACGCTCGCGGCGGCGGGGGGCCTGGTCGCCTGGTTCCTGCGCGGCGGCAGGCAACAGATTCAGCCGGTAGGGGGTCTTCATGGCGATTTCGGCCGCGCCTGAGCACGGGCTCGGGCGGTCGCACGCCGCGCCTGGCCCGGTGCTGTTCGGGCGGTACGCGTTCGGGCCGAATCGCCTCGGGTATTGCGGGCCGGATGACTCGACGGCGTTGCTCGAGTACGCGGCCGCGGGGATCGACGACGGCGGCCTCCGAGCCCTGGCGCGAGGCTTCGACGGCGCGTATCCGTACCTGGAGCTCATTGCGGCCGCCAACGGCGTCGCCGATCCGCTCGACCGCTCGGTCGTCGAAGCGTATTGGCTCGGCAATGGCCTCACCGAGGCGGTCCCGCGCTCACAGCTTCAGCGATCAGTCGAAGCGCGCTTTCGCCCCCGGCTGGCGCCCTCCTCCTGGCGCTGGCTGGAGGCATCGCTGGCGAGCGGTGCGCGCCCGGTGCATGCCTTCCACGTCCTCGAGATCTTCCCGCGCGTCGGCCTGCTGCGCGGCGGCGAGACGAGCGACCTGCTGACCACCATTGATGCCTGCCGCATTCGGTGGGGCCGCGTCGAGGCGGTCTCCGGCGACGCGCTGGCGGTCTCCGCGGTCCCCCTCGAGCTGCGGGACGGCAAGTTGGCGCTCGGAGCGCCGCGGCTCGAGACGATCACGCGATGGCTCGACGGCCACGGATTCGTGGACGACATCGCGCCCGGCGAGGTGGTCGCCATTCACTGGAGCTGGGCCTGCGACCGCCTCAGCCAGACGCAGCTGGGCAACCTGGTTGCCTGGACGCGCCTCGCCCTGCGCCTCGCCAACCGCGCGATCTAGGAGTTTCCGGGCGACCCCTGGCGACCGCGCGGCGGCGGATCTCCGGCGGCCTCGCGCACGAGCGCCACGAGCTGTGCCTCGGTCAGCGGTCCGGTGGAATGGGTGCAGACGCGACGCGGCCGACCGTGACGCCGATCGTTCGTTTCGACGAGATGTGCCAGTCGCTCGCGCACCGTACCAGGACCCAGGATCTCGATCTCGTCATCGGGCTCCAGGCGCCCCTCGACCTGCGAGATGAACCGATGCAGGTGCTCCAGCCGATGCCGCTCACCAGCCTCCTGTCGCGACCCGCCGCCGCCCTGGCGGATCAACGGATCGTGGGCCACGTGGCCTGTCGCGCGGCGATGGGCGGGAACGTCGCTCTCGATGCGGATGAAGCGGGCCGCCCCGTTCCAGCGGACGATCACTGCCTCCCGCGCGTCAATCCAGACCAGGGTCCGCTGGTGTAAGAGGGTGGTTGCATGTTCCATGGCGGTGTCCATCGCTGATTCGCTCCGTGCGCGACGCGATGATCCTGCTCGCCGGTGGGGTTCGCCAAGGGCCGTCGGTCACGCGGCGGCGGTCGCAATGGCTGGGTGCGCACGGGACGCTAGGCGGTCAGGCGGCGTATCTCCGCGATCGTCTCCGCAGACGGAACCGGCAGACGGATGATGGATGCTGCGCGACGCATCGGCCACCCGGTTGCGGCATCGACGACGGCCTCGTCGATGTCGGGCTGCAGGCCGGCCAGCTCCATCTGGCCGTCGGCGCCGAACTGGTAGAGGGCGAGCTGGGTGACCACCGCGGTCGGGCCGGCTCCCGCCCACGAGGGGCGTCCTCCGCTGCCGTCGGGACGGCGATGCCCCGGCGAGGTGACGAAGTCAATCCGATCGACGAAAGACCGCGGCGACTGGTTCATGACCACGACCACGCGTTGAGCATTGAGGGCAATCTCGCATGCTCCGCCCGAGCCAGGGAGACGGACGGTCGGGTGCGCGTAGGGTCCGATGACGGTGGTGTTCAGGTTGCCCCAACGGTCGATCTGGGCGGCGCCAAGCATGCCGACCTCGATCCGACCGCCTTGCAGAAATCCGCCGAACAGGTCGCGCATGCTCACCGTGGCAGCGGCTCCTGAGACGAGAACGGGATCGCCGATGCTGCCGGGCAGCCGCGCCGGCTGGGCGCCGATCACGCCGGACTCGTAGATCAATTCGAGCTCGGGCGCCGCCATGAGGCGCGCCAGGTTGGCGGCGGCGTTGGGCAGCCCGATCCCGACGAAGACGCTGCGCACCCCGGCGAGCTGGGCGGCGGCCGTCGCGATGGTCAACTCATCCGGGGTGGGTGTCATGGGTAGCTGCCGTAGTCGACCGAGCCCGAGGGTCGAGGCGCGGGCCGAAGGAGGGCCAGCCGTTCCTTGCCGAGGCGCTCCAGGTACTCGGCACGCGAGGAGACGCCACGCACCCATTCGTCCAGCCAGCGCTCCAGGCCAACCGGATCCCGGCTGATCGGGTCCCAGTCGCGGTAGAAGCGGTTGTCGCGGTCGTAGTGGCCCTGGGCGAACGAGGGGTGCGCTCCCCACGGCTCGACGCACACCGCGTCGACGACCATGCCGGGCAGCAGTGTGCGATCCGGATCGGCGCGGATCACGGACTCATCGACCAGCTCCTCGACCACGGCGACCACTCGTTTGGCGGCCAGCGCCGCCTCGCGCTGAACGCCGACGATGCCCCACGCCTGGACGTTGCCGGTGGCATCGGCGCGTTGCGCGTGGATGATGGTGAGATCGGGATGGAGCGGCGGCACCACGGCGATCCGCTCGCCGTCATAGGGTGAGGCGACGCGGCGGATGTCGGGGTTCACCGACTCCAGGTCGCTCCCGTCGTACGAGCGGACCGGGAAGAACGGGAGTCGGCTCGCACCGGCTGCGTAGCGCGCCACCATGCCGTGATGGCTGTACTCCTCGATCGCCAGGCTGCCCGCTTCGATCGCGCGGCGGATGGCATGCAGCGAGCCGACTCCGGGGTTGCCAAGCCATGAGAAGACCAGCCGATCGGCGCAGCGGGCGGCCACCATCTGGTCATATACCAGGTCCGGCGTGAGCCGAGCCAGTGTCAGCCCGCGGCGGCCCTGGCGGATGATCTCGTGCGCCGCCGCGAAGCTGATGAGATGGGTGAAGCCCTCGATCGCCAGCGTGTCGCCATCGTGCAGGTGCGCGGCGATCGCCTCCGCCAGGGGCACGACCTTGGTTCCGCTCACGGCAGCGTCCTAGCCGATCAGCGTCACGGCATCGACCACCGCGTCCCGGCTCATCCTCCGGTCTCGTCCATCCCCGCGGTCGGTCGCACGGCCGCGCCCATCGACTCGCCGAAGAGGGCCACCGCGGTATCGACCGCCACCTCGTCGATCATGAGTGGAGGGCAGAGTCGAATGGTCGACTCGCCGCACTCGAGCACCAGGAGGCCGCGCTCGAAGGCCGCCTGCTCGACCGCATTGGCCGCCTCGTGGCTGCCGAACTCGACGCCGATCATGAGGCCCACGCCGCGCACGTCGCGGACACCGCCATGCTCTCCGGCGACCCGCTCAATGCCTGCCCGCAGACGAGCGCCCATCCGCGCCGCGTTGTCCATCAGCCCGCCCTCGATGAGCTTCAACGTGGCAGCCCCCGCAGCCGCGCAGACCGGGTTCCCGGCAAAGGTCGAGCCGTGCGCGCCGGCCGGCCAGGACATGACCGAGTCACGCGCGATGAATGCTCCCA
>JANMPX010000100.1:0-6756 GCA_031370085.1 Chloroflexota bacterium
ACCAGCGACGGCAAGCTTGACCAGCGCTACTTCGGCGCCCACACGTACCGGCGCACCTGCTACGCCGGGGACTACACCGGGCGAGCCGTCCTTCACACCCTGGCCGAACAGGCGCAGAAGCTGAATATCCCGGTGATCGAGGACCAGTACGTGTCACGGCTGCTCACCGCTGACAGCCAGTGCTTTGGCGCGCTGGCGTTCGATGTCGACAGCGGGGATCGCACCGTCTTTGAAGCCGACGCGGTCGTCCTGTGCGGCGGCGGGCATACGCGCATTTGGCGTCGCAGCACTTCGCGGCGCGACGAGAACTACGGCGAGGGCATGTGGCTCGCCTACCAGGCCGGGGCACGCCTGATGGACATGGAGCTCGTCCAGTTCCATCCCACCGGGATGCTGGTGCCGGAGGAGGCCGCCGGCACGCTGGTCACGGAGGCCGTGCGCGGCGAAGGCGGGCGACTGTACAACGCCGCAGGCGAGCGCTTCATGGAGCGCTACGACCCCCAGCGGATGGAGCTGAGCAGCCGTGACCGCATCGCTCTGGCCAACTACACCGAGATCAAGGAGGGTCGGGGCGGCCCCAACGGCGGCGTCTTCCTCGACGTAACCCACCTCGGCAAGGACGTGATCCTGGAAAAGCTGCCCCGCATGTACCGGCAGTTCGTGGAGTATCAGATGCTGGACATCGCCAAGGAGCCGATGGAAGTTGCCCCCACGGCGCACTACTCGATGGGTGGGATCGTGGTCGATCCGTCGAGCCACGCCACCGACGTTGGCGGACTCTATGCCGCCGGCGAGTGCACCGCGGGACTGCACGGCGCCAACAGGCTGGGTGGCAACTCGCTGGTGGAGACACTCGTTTTTGGCCGTCGCGCCGGCGAGGCAGCGGCGCGATTTTCACTGCAGCGCGAATCGCAGCTGCGCTCCAAACCGGTCATCGACGAGGCATACGCCGACCTCGACAGCCTGATCCACCACGGCACCGAGCTCAGCCGGGCGCTGCAGCGCGCAGTCCGCAACGTCATGTGGGAGCGCTGCGGCGTGGTGCGCGAAGCCAGCGACCTCGAGCAGGCGCTCGGGATGCTGGACGAGGTCCGCTCGGTGCTGCCGAGCGTCGACGTGCGCCCCAGCGAGGAGGGGTGGGGCGACCTCGCCCACGTCCTCGACGTCAAGGCGATGCTGGGCACCGCTGAAGCGACATTGCGAGGGGCGATCGCTCGCGAAGAGACCCGTGGTGCGCACAACCGCTCGGACTTCCCAGAGCTGGATCCGGCGATGGAGGTCAATTTCATCGTCGGGCGCAACAGTGACGCCCAGATGACACTGGAACCCGTACCCGTTCCGGCGGTCCCCGTCGAGCTCGCACCGTGGCTCGCCAGCGCTGGGAATATGGACCCCGCGGGGAAGCTTCTCGAATGACGCGCTCGCTCAGCAGCGGCGGCTAGGTCCGCGTCCTGCCAGCTCAATGACCGAATTGCATATCTACACGGCGCTCTCATGCCAGCGCGTCATCCCGTGTGCGTGTCGTGCTGGCAGGCGCCGGGCGAGCACGTGCCGAGGACGGTGGCGAAGTTGAACTGACCGCTCGCGGTGCCGACCAGGTATCGCACTCGGACCGCGTCGAGGTTGAAGGTGCCGCCCTCAACGCCGCGCAACAGCACAACCACCTGGCGCGCCTGCCCGGGTGCGACGGCAGGGTGTGCGCTCATGGACTCGGACCCGGCCGGGAGATCGGCCACACCGCCAGACGGCAGCTTCTGGCCTGTCGCGAGAACGCGCACGTCGATGATCTGGGCGCCGGGCCCGCGAGCGTGGAGTGTCTCAAGTCCCGTCAGCCGAACCGGGTCTCCGCTGCAGGCCGACAGCACCAGCACCGGCACCCAGCGTTGTTGGCCGGGCGCCAGCGGCACCGGCGGCGGCAGATTGGCGTGGCTCAGCCCGCTGACCTCTGCCAGCGGGCCGTATTGACAGTCGGCATTCTGTCCGCCGCGCGCCGGAAGGGTGACCGCCACCAGGGCGAGGCTGGCGACGAGCACCGCCGCGAGGAGGCCACGCATGAGCGGGCGCCACCACGCCGTCGAGCGCCAGATGGCCGCCCGCCACAATAGCGCCAGCATCAGCGCCACTCCGGTCACGATCAGCAACGCGGCTCGATCGGCAAGCTCCGGCCCTGCAACCGTGAGCCGTGGATCCGGATCGAAGACACCCAGGGCGCGTGCTCCGAGCCATGCGGCCTCCATCGCCACCAGGAGCCCAATGGCAGCGCCGAGGGCCCACCGATCCCCGGGGTGCGAGCGGAAGCGAAGCCACAGCCCGAGGGCGATGATCGTCACCGCCTCCGCCAGCGTGGCTGCCGCGTCGGCCGTGCCGAGTTCCTCGGGTCGGCCTGGTCCGACTCCGAAGGGCAGACCGAGCGTACGCGACACGATCCACAGACCGATGATCAGCCCGCTGCCGCCGATCCCGAACCAGAACCAACCGACCGGCCGCGGTACGAGCAGCAACAGGGCGGCGGCGAGCTGGACAATGCCTACCACCATGAAGAAGGCCACGAACACCCAGCCCTCCTCGAGGTGGACGGGGATCTGTGCCAGGTGGATGGCACCGGCGGCCAAGGCCATCGTTGACACGATGCCGCGCAGCCACGGGCCTTCGCCAGGCTCCGGTCGGTCTATGGCAAACAGTCGCATCACGAGGGCCGCCGCGCGGGTGCGTGCGCCGAGCCCCTCGATTCGTTGGTCCCGTGCCTCAGCGCGTGCGCCGCGATTGATCTTGTCGCCGGGTGCCATTGGTTGGCGCTTCCTTCCGTGAGGCGCTCGTCTCCATCCAGGCATCGGTGCGCTCCCACCGGGACCACATCGGCAGCACGCGTGGGCGATCGCGCTCGCTCGTCGCCAGGCGCGCACGGAGCGGGCGCGCGAGGAAGCGGTCCATGGCCTCGCGGCTCTTAGGCGGCCCATCGGCCGTGCTCGGGTCCATCGCGCGATGTGCCGTCACGATCTTGTCAGCAGTGCCAGGTGTCCGCGAAGGCCAGCAGCTGGGCATCGGTGGCATTGCCTGACTCGTCGCGGAAGATGACGTTGTAGTCGCGATTCTAGTTGAAGGGCGGGTCGAGGTAGACGAGGTCGACGCACGTCTCGGGCAGGTGGCGACGCAGGATGCCGAGGTTGTGGCCGTAGTACTGGACGTTGGTGGCGAACTCGGTCATCGGTCCCCCGTGAAGCGACGAGGCACTGCCACGCGGCCCGTAAGGGACGCTCCGCAAGGAACCGTCCACTAGAATCACGGCTTCTGCGAATCGCTGGCATGGAGGGCGCATGGAGACGGCGGCGCAGGGGCTACCGCTGGTCGACTGGCTTGGCGAGGCGACGGGAGCTGTTCTTCGGCTGGGCGGCAAGGCGGCGAGCATCGACCGCCTGGCGCGCTTTGGTCTGCGGGTGCCTCCGGCATTCTGTGTCACGACAGACGCGTTCCGGGCGCATTTGACCCATGGATCGGTCGGCGAACAGGTCCGCGACGCTATCCACGCCCTGCCCGACGACGGAGCCCGGCTGCGGCTGGTGGCCGTCGTTCTCGGGGAGCCGTTCGGAGCTACGTTGAGACGAGAACTCGACGGCGCCGTCGAGCGTCTTCGCGCCGAGCGCGCTGACGACGGCATCCTGGACGCCAAGTTGGCCGTGCGATCGTCCGCGGTGGGTGAAGACGGCGCCATGTCGTCGTACGCAGGCATGCACGACACCGAGCTGGGCGTGCCGGAGCACGAGGTCGAGGCTGCTATCCGCCGCTGCTGGGCGTCGCTGTGGAGCGAGCGGGCCCTGGGGTATCGGCGTCTCCGCAACCTCCCGCTGGACGGGGAGGCCATGGCCGTTGTCGTGCAGGCGCTGGTCCCGGCCGATGCGGCAGCGGTGGTCTTCACCCGCCACCCGATCACGGGCCGCTCCGATCAGGTGCTTATCAATGCCGTGCGCGGCCTCGGCGAGGCGATGGTGAGCGGCGAGGTCACACCCGACAGCTATCTCTTCGACAAGGCGGACAGGGGCCTGCGCGAGCGGCGCCCCGCAAGTGGCGATCTTGGCGGCGACGCGCTCGATGACGACCAGCTGCACGAGCTGGTGGAGCTCACGCTGGAGATCGAGGAGCGATTTGGATCACCGGTCGACGTGGAGGCTGCGCTGGCCGGAGGACGCTGGTACGTCCTGCAGGCCCGCCCGGTCACCGCCTGATGGGAGCGAGCACGGACGCCCTCCAGCCGCCGGGACCGGAAGGGTTCCGCTTCGAATGGCGTGACCCGTCTGACGCCGAGCTCACGTGGGAGTGGGACGACATGCACGTGCCGTTCGCGCTGGCTCCGCTGGCGGGGGACTACTTCGAGGTCATCGGTGCCGGCTTTGCGTATCGGTACGAGCGGCTGGAGCTACCCATCGACGTCCTGACCCGGGTCTGGAACGGGTACGCCTATTTCGCGGTGCGATCGGGCATGCCTGAGGATCCCGAAGATCGAGACGGCGACCCGAGCATCCCGGCCCGCCGGGCCATCGTGCCCATCGCCGGGACCTACTGGCGCGACCGCGCGCTGCCCGAGCTGCGCGAGCTGTATTCATGGATCAACGGGGTCGCCGTCGAAACATTGCCCACCGACCAGCTTGCCGAGGCATGGTCCGGCGCCTGGCAGCGGACCGCTCGTGCCTGGCGGATCCACTTCTTCGCCATCACCGGGCCCTACCAGGTGCTCAACGACCTGGCAGACCTGTACGAATCGGCGACCCCGGGGGCATCACCGGGGGAAGCGCTGCGCCTGATCCAGGGCGGGAACGAGGAGCTCCAGGAGGTAGAGCGGGGGATCGAGCAGCTGGCACGGGTCGCATTCGACCGGCCGTCGGTAGGGGACTGGCTCCGGCGGACAGACGATCCGACGCTTGATGACCTGCGAGCTCTCCCCAACGGCGACGAACTTGCCGCCGAGATGGATGCCTTCTTGAAGCGACATGGGCATCTCGGCTCGGGGTTCGACGACCTCACGCTCCCCTCGTGGCGCGACGAGCCTTCGCTCCTGCTTACGGAGATCGCCAAGCGCCTGCGCCGGCCCGCGACGAGCGGCGTTGCAGAGGCGCGCAGCCAGCGTCTGCGGGAAGAGGCCGAGGTGCTGGCGACCGCTGCACGCGCCCGCATCGCCGGCGATCCGGATCAACTGCGCAAATTCGAGGAGACGCTCGGATTTGCGCGCGACATCGGTCCCATCACCGAGGGCCATAACTACTGGATCGACCGCATGGTCCACGCCACCCTGCGCCGATTCGCGCGGCGCGCGGGCGCTCGGCTGGCGGCGCTCGGCGTGATGGCGCTTCCCGACGACATCTTCTACCTGCGGCGGGATGAGGTGCCGGCGTTGCTCCGCTCCCCGAGCGACCAGCGTGCCCGGGTCGCGGACCGCCGTGACCTGCATGCGCGCCAGCGAGCCAGTGTGCCGCCGCGCCATCTCGGGAAGGCGCCGGAGAGCGGCCCGTCGGGACGCTTCGACGGCGAGCGTCTGGTGTCGGCCGCCCCGGATCGCCTCTTGGGCACCGGGGCATCCGCCGGCCATGCGCGCGGCACGGCGCGGGTGACCCTCTCCCCGGCCGACTTTGCGCGGGTGCAGCCGGGGGACATCATCGTTTGCCCATCCTCGAATCCCTCGTGGGTCCCCCTCTTCGCGATCGCCGGCGGCCTGATCACCAACACCGGCGGCGTCCTGTCACATGCCGCGGTCGTGGCGCGGGAATTTGGACTGCCCGCGGTTGTCGGGACGGGCGATGCCACCCAGCGCATCGCCGATGGGCGCACGGTTGAGCTCGACGGTTCGAGTGGCGAGGTCCGTCTGCTGTGAGCCGCACGGGTCCGCCCCCGGCGGACCGCGGCCTTCGACTACCGACCCTTCTCGGCCTCGCCAGCGGCGCGGTCCTGGTCCCACTCAACTCGACGATGCTGGCCGTCGCCCTGCCGACCCTGAGACACGAGTTCGGCGTCAGTGCCTCGACCGTCGCGATGCTCGTCACCCTGTACCTGGGTGCCGTGGTCATAGCGCTCCCGGCGAGCGGCGTGCTTGGCGATCGGTTCGGGCACCGGCGCATCTTCCTGGTCGGCGTGGCGTGCTTCGCCGCCAGCTCGCTCCTCGCGGCCGCGTCGCAGACATTTTTGGTGCTCGCGCTGGCGCGCGTCCTTCAGGCCGCTTCTGGGTCTCTCGTCTCGGTCAGCGCGGTCGCCCTGGTGCGGTTGGCCGCCGCTCAGGATCGTCGCGGGGCGGCGTTTGGCCTCTTCGACATGCTCGTCTCCACCAGCGCGGCGGTCGGTCCGTTCATCGGCGGCGTGCTCGTCTCAGCGCTGAACTGGCGGTGGCTCTTTCTCGTCGCCGTGCCAATCGCCGCGGTGGCCGCTATCAGCGTCGGGCTTCTCCTGCAGGTCGGTGCCGATCCGCCCCAAACCGCTAAACCTGCGACTGGTACCAGGCCTCGCCCGATCGACGTCATCGGCCTGGTGTTGCTGGCCATGGTCCTGGTTGCCCTGCTCGCGTCGCTACATGGGAGCTTCGGTTCGGCCGATCCGCTCGTCTGGGCCTCCGTTCCGATCCTGCTGGCCTTGTTCATTGGGCGCGAGCTGACGGCGACCCATCCCGCGGTGGACCTTCGTCTCTTTCGGCGAGGCGGCTATTCGGCAGCGGTGGCGGGGGTGCTGGGCACCACGGTCGTGCTTCACGCCTCGTTCATCCTCGTCCCGTTGCAGGTG
>JANMPX010000137.1:0-1963 GCA_031370085.1 Chloroflexota bacterium
GCGATCCTGCGCATCGCGCTCGCAGTTGCCGTGTTGTTCTCGCTTCACCGCCTGCAGGCGCGAGACGGCGGCGTCGTCGTACAGGCGATAGCCGGATGCGGTGCGCTGCGGATGCACGACGCCGTAGCGCCGCTCCCAGGCACGGAGGAGCTCAACGGAGACTCCAGAACGCGCCGCAGCCTGCTTGATGGTGTACATGCTCGGTCGAGGGTACTAGATAGACAAACACTTGACAATGGCAAACGGGGCTTGCTAATATCTGCACAGACCCTATACAAACACCCTACACACCGAAGCAGGAGAGACACCAATGAAGCGCACCATCACCCTGGCCCTGGCAGCTGCCGTCCTGGCGGCGACGACCGTCGCAGGATCCGCCGCCGCGGCAAGCAAGCCGGACACCGCGTGCATGCAGGCGGGCATCAAGACGCTGCAGAGCGTTGGCCTTCTTGATGACGTGGCCCGCCACGGAATCGCCATCGAGTTCGCCGTGGACCTTGGCGTGACCGTTCGTCCCGGAGCTGACATCTCAGGCGTCCCGAACCCCATCCCCTTCTCGCTGCTGCTGGCCGACCACCGGGCCGGGCAGAACAGCCTGTTCGTCTACCGCTGGTGCCAGGACTGACCAGCCCCGGGGACTGACAAGCCCCCAGGGGATGACAATGGGTCCGGCTGCTGCCCTCCCGGCGGCCGGGCCCACATCTACAGGAAATGACCTTGTGACCACACACCGGACGCTTCACATGCGCAACGCACAGGAGGACCTCCACCCCTTGACTGACATCCCCATCGACCGCTCGCGATCCCTCTTCCGCTGGAACGTGTCCCTGGCCATGCTTCACGGCATCCAATTCGTGGCGATGCTCGTCCTGTCGCTGGCCCAGGATCCCATGGCCCGCTGGCCGATCATCTCGAGCTACCTGACCTTTGACACGACCACCAGGACGCTGCTACCGGCGACGCGCACGCTGTTCGAGCTGCCCATCGGTCCCATCGTGGCCTCGTTCTTCGCCATGAGCGCGATCGCCCACTTCACCGTGGCCTTCCCTGCGCGCCGCTGGTATGAGCGGCGCCTCGCCCGCAAGCAGAATCCCGCGCGCTGGATCGAATACGCCTTCAGCTCGAGCGTGATGATCGTCGTCATCGCCATGCTGACCGGCATTCGCGAGATCGGGACCTTGATCGCGATTGTCGGCGCCAATGCCGCCATGAACCTGTTCGGCTGGAGCATGGAGGCGGCCAACGAGGGACGCGAGCGGCCCCAGTGGCTGCACTACATTTTCGGCTGCATCGCCGGCATCGTGCCCTGGCTGGTGATCAGCGCGGCGCTCCTGACCGGGTTGACCGCGACCGATGCGGCGCCGATCCCCGGCTTCGTGATCGCGATCTACGTGAGCCTGTTCATCAGCTTCAACGTCTTCGCGTTCAACATGGTCTTCCAGTTCCGGCAGATCGGCCGATGGCGCGACTACCTGTACGGTGAGCGGGCCTACATGCTGCTCAGCCTGTTCGCCAAGACCCTGCTGGCGTGGCAGGTCTGGTCGGGGACGCTGCGTCCTTAGGGGACCCGCGTCGCGCCAATCGGCCCTTCTTCAAGAAAATATTTGAGTCGCTTCCGGCCTGACCCTGCCCATACCGTGTGAATGCGCCGGGCCCAACCGGCGCACGATGCGGAAGAGGCATGGATACCGAACTCGTGGTACGAGCGCAGCGTGGCGACGAAGAGGCTTTCGCGAGCCTTGCCGTGGCGGCGGGCGATCGGCTCCATGCAGTGGCGCACAGGATCCTGCGCGATATCGACCTTGCCGAGGATGCGACGCAGCAGGCGCTGCTGAGCATCTGGCGAGACCTCCCGCAGCTCCGCGACCCGGCGCGCTTTGACGCCTGGTCGTACCGGCTCCTCGTGCGCGCCTGCTACGCCGAGGCCCGCCGGACCCGTTCGGCATCCAACCTCCGCCTCCTG
>JANMPX010000175.1:0-2405 GCA_031370085.1 Chloroflexota bacterium
CCACCCTGGTCGTCAACAAGCTGCGCGGCACCATCAACGTGCTGGCCATCAAGGCTCCCGGCTTCGGTGACCGCCGCAAGGCCATGCTCGAGGACATCGCCACCCTGACCGGTGCGCGGGTGATCTCCGAGGAGGTCGGTCGCAAGCTTGACAGCGTCACGGTCGAGGACCTCGGCCAGGCGCGTCGGGTGACCGCCACCAAGGACAACACCACGATCGTGGAGGGCAAGGGCGACGCCAACGCCATCGAGGCGCGCAAGTCGCAGATCAAGCTCCAGATCGAGGACACCACCTCGGACTTCGACCGCGAGAAGCTCCAGGAGCGCCTCGCCAAGCTGTCCGGTGGGGTCGCGGTGCTCAAGGTCGGCGCGGCCACCGAGGTCGAGCTCAAGGAGAAGAAGCACCGCATCGAGGATGCTCTCTCGGCTGCCCGCGCGGGCGTCGAGGAGGGGATGGTCGCCGGTGGCGGCTCGGTCCTGCTCCACGCAGTGCCCTCGCTCGACAAGGTCGAGGCGCTCGGCGATGAGGCGACCGGGGTCAACATCCTCCGTCGCGCGCTCGAGGAACCGCTCCGCCAGATCGCCGCAAATGGCGGCGAGGAGGGGTCGGTCATCGTCGAGGCCGTGCGCAAGCTCAAGCCCGGACACGGCTGGGATGCCCAGAAGGCCGAGTACACCGATATGTTTGCGGCCGGCATCATCGACCCGGCCAAGGTCACCCGCTCGGCGCTCGAGAACGCCGCCTCGGTGGCAGCCCTGCTGCTCACCACCGAGACGATCGTGACCGACCTGCCCGAGAAGGACAAGGCACCGATGCCCGGCGGCATGGGCGGCGGCGGGATGGGCGACTACTAGCCCGACCCTTCACTCGTGGCAGAGCCCCGGCTTCGGCCGGGGCTCTTCTCGTTTCGCAGGGAGCGTGGGGCTCCACGCGACACGCGACGCAACCCGCGACACGCGCTGCAACGACGCCTCGTGGTGGTGAGGCCGTCAGTAGCACCAAGCCCAGGCATGGGCTGACGGCCCGGTGCGTCATGAGAGCGACCGGATCGTCGCCGTGACTGCCCAGGTCGGAATCCGAGCGACGCCGTGGTTCCAGCGACGGTCACGTCGGAATGGAAGGGGGTGCCGGCCCGGACACGGCAGCACTTGTCCACCTCACAGGACGGCAATCCCGTCGGCGCCCGGGTCGCGGCCTTCCCGCAGCGCGCGCATCACCTCTGCCGTACCGAGCGGAAAGGCAGCCCGCAGCGCCGGCACGAACTCGCGCATCAGCAGCCGATTCCGCCGCGTTCCTCGGACGAGGAGAATGACCCGAGCTACGCCGCTGTCTCGCTGCTTCAGATGAATGCTCCGTTGAATCGCCTGGAGATCGCCTGGCCTTGTTTCGGCCTCGATGCCGATGGAGGTGGGACCATCGAGGCGCAGATCCCACGCGCGTCGGTCTCCATCGATCGGGATCGGTGCCTCCTGGGTTACGTGCCAGGCAGGTGACAGCTGTTCGACGAGGAGGCTCAGGAGCCGCAGGTGTGCCACATCGCGGATCGGGGGACCGGACGGATAGAGTTTTACGGACAGGTCGTGGCCGAGCGCGGCACTGACCATCGAAGCGCGCAGCAGGCTCACCTCCATGGTGCGGCCGTGCTCCAGGTCAGCGTAGGTCGAACGGGCGATGCCGGAGGCCCGGGCAACCGCTGCCTGCGTCAGTCCGGCCGCGAGCCGCAGCTCACGCCAGCTGCCGACGAGCTCGGAACGCAGGCGTGCTCCGCGCCACCGGCCGCGAGTGCGGGGATCGTCGCGCGAACCCATGCGCACAGCATCCGGCCAGCTGCTTACGGGCCGCTTTGCTGCGGGTTACTCCACTCGCCCGACGGTTGGTCCGTCACGAGAGCCAAGCCGTTGTCTGGGCTGACGGCCCGGCACGTCACCCGGCGCACGCCTTTGTCGGTGTGACCGTTCCGGCCGGAATCCCGTCGACGGGTCGGTCCCAGTGACGGCCGAGCCGTCAGGAGCATCCGACTCTAGAATCAGCGGACCATGCCGCCCGAGTCAGCCACCCGCCCCGCCAACCCCGCCGCGCTATCGGCCGAGGAGATCCTGGCGCGGCTGAACGAGCCGCAGCGCGAGGCGGTGTCGCATACCGGCGGCCCGCTGCTGATCCTGGCCGGCGCGGGCTCCGGCAAGACACGCGTCCTCGCGCACCGTGTCGCCTACCTGGTCGCCACCGGGACCAAGCCGTGGCAGATCGTGGCGGTCACCTTCACCAACAAGGCCGCCAACGAGATGCGCGAACGGATCGCGGGGCTGATCGGGGAGGAGAGCGCGAAAGAGGCGACCATCGGCACCTTCCATGCGATCTGCGCACGGATCCTGCGCCGCGACGGTGGCGCCATCGGTCTCAGCCGA
>JANMPX010000197.1:0-22928 GCA_031370085.1 Chloroflexota bacterium
GGGCGCGACCTCCAGGGACTCGGCGATGATCTGCGGGCTCTGCGCTCCGGCGTAGTTGACGGCAAGTCCCACATCCAGGAAGACGTGCGGGAACATCTGCGCGAGGTAGCCGGCGTTGCGCTGAAACGGGTAGGTGTGCAGCAGCATGACCGGGCAGGTTCTCTCGGTCGCGCGCAGGAAATCGGTCAGCAGCAGCGGGTCACTGCGGCTGAGGTGCAGGTCGGTGTCGCCATAGCCGGTATGAATCTGCAGCGGCTTGCCGGTGGTCGCCCCTTCCCACAGGACAAAGCTGAGCAGGACGGGATCAACGAGCCGGGCCGATCCTCCCGCTTCGATCGCCCGGAGCCATGGCCCCGCGTGACTCGCCACCTCGGCGGCCGACGGAGGCGACGCGGCAACGTCGAGACCATGTCGATAGGCGACGATCGACTTGCAGCCGACCGCTTGCGACGCCTCGATTGAGAGTGCCGCGCTGAACGCGCTCGCGAAGTCGGCGGCCGCCGGTCCCGCCAGGGCCACCCGTTCGGCCAGCGGCTCGAGACGGACGATGGTGTCAACCGGCGCAGCCGCGAGCTCCGCGAGCGCGCCGAGCCCCAGCAGCTCGCCGTCGCGGTATCCAGTGTCGATGAGCAGGCGCTCCAGGCCGCAATGCGGCAGCAGCTTCTGGCCGATCTCCTCGTTAGAGAACGCCAACCGATGCGCGAGGTATGCATCAGCGGCCACATGCGGCTCCAGTCCGAGCAGCGGTGCGCACCAGCGTCTGACGGCGTGCCCGATCTGCGAGTCGAGCCCCGTGACGGCGGCTGCCGCGGGCCGGTCCGACTCGGTCAGCATCTCGACGAAGGTCGCTCGATCGATCCGCCCGGTCGCGATGCTGTGCACGTGGTGGTCGACTAGGGAGACCTGCGAAAGCAGCTCGTTGACGCCGGGATGCGGCCCGTCGGCCACCGCGAGACGCGCGATCTCGGGACTCACCGGCCCGGCGGCCCGACCCAGCGGGTCCATGTGTCAGCGCAGCCGGGCTACGGGACGAGCGCCAGGACGCGCGCCGGGCTGCCGGAGCCGTCCACCAGCTTGAGCACGCCCACCATCACCCAGGCGCCCAGTGGCGGAAGCTTGGCGAGGTTGATGAGCCCTTCGAGGTGCCAGACGCCGCGCGGATGGCTGATCTGGCGATGTACGACGAAATCGTCGTCGACCCCCGGATCAATGCTGAGGGTGTCGATGCCAAGGCCAACCGCGCCGCGCTCCTCGACCAGGAAGCGTGCGGCTTCCGGCCCGTAGCCGGGGAAGCGCAGCGGACCGGGGACTCCGGCAAACCGGGCCGCGTCGTCGTAGAAGTCCTCCCAGCCGGTGCGCAGCAGCACTGCGGCGCCGTCGGGGATCCTGCCGTTGCTCGTCTCGAACTGCTGGACCTGGGCCAGGCTGAGCGTGGCGTCCGGGTTTCCCGCGCACGCCTCGGCGATGTCGATCACCGCGGCAGGACGCACCAGCTTGTCCGGGTCGACCTGGTCAACGCTGATCGTGCCTTCGACCATGTGGCATGGCGCGTCGAAGTGTGTCCCGGAGTGCTCCATGAACGAGACGCGACGGTTGTAGAAGCCGTCCCGGGCCACGGTCAGGATTGTTTCGGCGGTGGGCGCCGGCGCGCCCGGCCACATCACCGTTCCGGGATGCAGCGGTTGGGTCAGGTCGACCACACGCATGTTGTCAATCATCGGCTTCTCCTTGTTCTCCGCAATCGGTTCAGCCTAGAAGACTCGCAGGTGCGCCAGTCTGGCATCCTCGGGTGTCATCGCCTCCAGCTTCTCGATCTCCGCGCTTCTCAGACCAACGATGCAGCGCCCGAGCAGATCGCCAAGTGCGTTGAACAGCAGCGCATCGGCCTGTAGATTCGCCAGCGATTCGCGAAGCGACGTCGGGAGCGGCTCGATGCCGCGTCGCTGCCGCTCCTCGACCGACAATCGCGCGGGGTCGTGTGGAGCGGGGTCGGGCGGTTCGAGCCGGCGGCGAATGCCGTCGAGCCCGGCAACGATAAGCGCGCCGAGCGCCAGGTACGGGTTGCAGCTCGGATCACAGGCCTTCAGCTCGATGTTGGTCGATTCCATCTCCCGCCCGCGGAAGGGCGAGGCGACGCGGACCGAGCACTCGCGATTGTCGTAGCCCCACGAGACCGTCGATCCTGCCCAGGCGCCGGGCCGCAGGCGCTCGTACGAGTTGAAGCTCGGACAGGTCAGCGCCACCAGCGCGGGGAGGTGATCCAGCAGGCCGGCCACGAACCAGCGCCCCGTGTCGGACAGCAGGCGGTCGCCGGCCGCGGGATCGTAGAGCAGGTTCATGGCCCCGTCGGCGGTCCACAGGCTGAAATGGACGTGAGCTCCCGAGCCGACTCCCTCGGCGAACGGTTTGGGAGCAAATGACGCGATCAGGCCGTGTTCCACCTCGGTCACGCCGCGAACCGCATCGCGGAACTTGACCTGGTTATCGGCAGCGCGCAGCGCGTCGGTGTAGCGAACCGCGATCTCCTGCTGACCGGGCCCGTACTCGTTGATCGCCTGCTCGACCTCCATCCCCTGGAGCTCGACGGCCGACACGATGTCGTTCATCACGTCCGCCACGCGGTCCATTCCGGCGGAGGAGTAGACCGGGCCGTCGCCGTAGGGACGCACAACGCCGTCCACCTCCTCGGCGAGGTAGAACTCGTTCTCGAACGCGGCCATCACGCGGATCCCCGCGGCATCTGCCAAGGCGATCGCGCGCTTCAGGAAGCTGCGCGGACAGCTGCCCCAGTCGGTCCCGTCGTGATCGAGCTGGTCACAGAGCAGGCCCGCAGTTCTCGGAACCCAAGGCAGCAGGGTGTAGGTGCCGGGGTCCGGCACGATCCTGATCTCGCCGACCGGCTCCATGCCGTCGATGTGGACCAGGTCTTCAAGCATGTTGACCGCGTTCTGGGCTCGCGTGAGCCCCACCCCCTCCCGCATGCGGCTCGCCAGGCGGTCAACGTGGACGTTCTTGCCGCGAATGATCCCGGAGGGGTCGCAGTACAGGAACCGGACAAGCCGGACATCGTCGTCGCGTGCGCGCGCAACGACACTCTCGACCGTGGGGGCCACCTGCCCGACCTCAGCCACCGGTAGGTGGCGGCGGCGTGTAGCGGACCTCTTCATCACAGCCCTCGCACCGGTAGACCTGCTCCCCGTGGAGCAGGCGGCGCTCCGGGTCGCGCTGGTCTGGCGAGTGGTCCAACGGAACCATCTCCATCCACCGGTCGCCGTGCCGGTGCACCATCCGGCCAAGGTCGAGGTTGAAGATGGCCGCGCCCTCCAGCTATGCCGATGCGTTCGCGGGCAGTGTCGCCGAAACGGCCCGTCGCCGCCAGCCCGAAAATGAAGTGGAATGCCTCTGGCGCGATGCCGGCCACCGCTGCGCGCGCGCCTGCGACCCGGTACGCTAGGGCCGCAGACAGATTGTTGTGAAGAGGACACATGCGCATCCCCCTCATCCCCCGCGAGACCAAGTTCTTCGACATGTTCGTCGAAGACGCCCGCAACCTCCTCGGCGCCGCCCGGCTGCTCGAGCAGTTCTTCCGCAACTACGGTGACCGGGAGCGCCTGGCCAGCCAGCTGCTCGACGCCGAGCACGCCGGTGACCAGATCAGCCACGACATCGGCCACAAGCTCGAGTCGACCTTCGTCACCCCCTTCGACCGCGAGGACATCCACGCCCTGATCAGCCGCCTGGACGACATCCTGGACTTCATCGAGGAGGTCGCGGACACCTGCATCCTGTACAACATCGACGCGCCCACCGAGACAGCCCAGCAGCAGGCCGAGATCATCACTCGCCAGTGCGAGCAGCTCGCGGAGGCGCTCACCAAGCTCCGCCACTTCAAGGGCCTGGAGCAGCACTGGATCGAGGTTCATCGGCTCGAGAACGACGGAGACCGGATCGCGCGACAGGCCGTCGCCGAGCTCTTCAAGCATGGCCAGGACTCGCTCGAAGTGATCAAGTGGAAGGACGTCTACGCGTTGCTCGAGAAGGCGATCGACGCCTGCGAGGACGCGGCCAACGTCATCGAGCGCATCGTCGTCAAGCATGCCTGAGGGCTTTACCAGCGCCCTGCTGGTCATCTTCGGCCTGGCGGTCCTGTTTGACTACATCAACGGCTTCCACGACACCGCCAACGCGATCGCCACCTCGGTCAGCACGCGGGCGCTGAAGCCCCAATGGGCGATCGCCATGAGCGCCGCGGCCAACTTCGGCGGCGCCCTGACCGGAACGGCAGTCGCCAAGACCATCGGCTCCGGCCTCATCGCGCCGCAGTCGGAGGGCAACGCGGTGGTCGCCGCGGCCCTGGTGGGGGCGATCGTCTGGAACCTGATCACCTGGCGGTTTGGCATCCCCTCGTCCAGCAGCCATGCGCTGATCGGCGGACTGCTCGGGGCCAGCGCGGCAGGCGTCGGCTTCGGCGCCTGGCAGATGGAAGGCCTGAAATGGAAGGTCCTCTTTCCACTGGTCACCTCGCCGATTGTCGGTTTCCTGCTCGCCATGGGCCTGATGATCCTGATCTTCAACCTGTTCCGGCGAGCCCACCCCAAGACCATGAATGATCGATTTCGGCGGCTGCAGGTGCTATCGGCCGCCTTCATGGCCTTCAGCCATGGCAGCAACGATGCCCAGAAGACGATGGGCGTGATGACCCTCGCCCTCGTCACCGCGGGCGTGATCCCCGAGTTCAAGGTGCCGCTCTGGGTGATCCTCCTGGCCGCCAGCGCCATCTCGCTGGGGACTGCGGCGGGAGGTTGGCGGATCATCCGCACCATGGGGACCAAGGTCGTCAAGCTGGACCCGGTGCACGGATTCGCAGCCGAAACCACTGCGGCCGCCATCATCCTCGGCGCCTCGTCCCTGGGGATGCCGGTCAGCACCACCCACGTCATCTCCAGCGCGATTCTCGGGGCCGGCTCCTCGGACCGATTCAATGCCGTGCACTGGGGCGTGGCGCGCAACATCGGTGTGGCGTGGGTGCTCACCCTGCCAGCGGCCGGGATCACCGCGGCGCTCGCCTACCTGGTGCTGCACCCGTTCCTCGGCTGACGAGGGCCGTCGACCCCTAGCTGAAGAGGACGAAGCGCAGTCCGACCAGAACGAGCAGCACCCCGAATGCACGCTGCACCGTCTCCGGCGGCAACGAGATGCCGATCCGCGCGCCAAGGTAAGCCCCCAGCAAGAGGCCGAGCGACAGGACCAGGGCCACCCGCAGATCGATGAAGCCGGCGCGCCAGTACTCCCACGCGCCGAACGCGCCGACCGGCAGCAGCAGCGCGGCGAGCGAAGTGCCGGCCGCCTGGGTCATGGTGAAGCCGACCAGCAGCACCAGCAGCGGGACGATGACGATCCCGCCCCCGATCCCGAACATGCCCGACAGTACCCCGGCCAGCAGGCCGATGCCCGCCACCACCAGCAATGGACCCATGCGCCCTCCCTTCAAGTAACTGATCCAGCGCGACCTCGCGAGGATAGTCGCGATGGCGCGCTTAACACGGCGTTGACCCCTCGATGAGGATCCGTTAAATCGCCGACGGCAGCCTACGGATGAACCGATATGCACATCAGGAGGACCTCTTCCTTGAACGGACCGCGCCATTTCTCCTTTGCGCTGCCGATCACGGTCGCCGGAGCGCTGCTCCTGGCAGCCTGTTCCAACGGAGGCTCGCCGAGCGCGGCCCCCTCAGACGGCTCACCGGTGTCCTCGATAGCGCCGCTGACCGGCACCCTTGTGATCTCCGGCTCCTCGACCGTGGAGCCGATCACGAGCATCGTCGCGGAGGACTTCCAGGCTCTCCATCCCGACGTGGAGTATTCGGTCGACGGGCCCGGCACCGGCGACGGCTTCGCGCTCTTCTGCAAGGGCGAGACCGACATCAGCGACGCATCGAGGCCGATCAAGGATGCCGAGGCCAAGACCTGCTCTGACGCAGGGATCCACTACCTTGGGCTGAAGATCGGGATCGACGGCATCAGCGTCATCACCTCGACACAGAACACCGCGGTCAGCTGCCTGAGCCTGCTCGACCTGTACGCCCTGCTCGGGCCAGAGTCGCAGGGCTTCGCCCGCTGGTCGGACGCGAATAAGTTGGCCGAGGGCCTCGCATCCCAGACCGGTTCTGGCACGTTGCATGCACCCTATCCTGACGCCCAGTTGAGCGTGACCGCACCGGGCGAGGAGTCGGGAACCTACGACTCGTTCGTCGAATTCGTGGTCACCAAGCTCGCCAAGGCGCGGGGCAAGGACGTGGCGACCCGCCCCGACTACACGGCCTCGGGCAACGACAACGTGATCATCGACGGCGTCGGCGGGGCGGCTGCCTCCCTGGGATGGGTCGGCTTCTCGTATGCCGACCAGAACCGGGCGAAGGTCAAGCTGCTCGAAGTGGACGGCGGCAAGGGTTGCGTCGCACCGACGCCGGAGACGATCGCCTCCGGGGACTACCCGATGTCGCGTCCGCTCTTCATCTATGTCAACCTCGACAAGGCGGCCACCAATCCGGTCATCCCCGCCTTCGTTGACTACTATCTTTCCGACGCGGGCATCGCCGCGGTGACCATGGCCGACTACATTGCCATCGGGACCGATGAATTGGCCGCCACTCGATCCGCCTGGACAGGCCGCTGAAGAACGGGGCGGTGATGACAACCCTCCGCGTCGAGGATCTGCAGGTCGGTCGAGCGCGCCGCCGGCGTGAGCGGATGGTCCACATCTTCTTCGCCGCGGCCGCAGGCCTCTCGGTCGTGATCAGCGCGGCGATCGTGCTGTCGCTGTTCGCAAATGCGGTCTCGTTCATCGTGAAAGTCGATCCCGCTGCTCTGTGGACTGACGGCTGGTTCCCGCGTCGCGGCATGTACGACATCAGGACAATCGTCGCCGGCACGCTGATGATCTCGACGATCGCGATGCTGGTCGCGGCACCACTGGGGATCGCGACCGCGATCTACCTCTCCGAGTACGCGGGCCGTCGCGCGCGGGGCTTCCTGAAGCCGTTGCTTGAGCTACTGGCTGCGATCCCCAGCGTGGTCCTCGGCTTCTTCGCCCTCACCTGGATCAGCCCGAACCTGATCCGGTCGCTCACGGGTGCGCCGCTCTTCAACATGGCCTCGGCGGGGATCGCAGTCGGTATCCTGGTCACCCCGCTGGTGAGCTCGATCGCCGAGGACGCCATGCACGCCGTACCTGGCTACCTGCGCGAGGCCTCGTACGGGCTCGGAGCCCACAAGCGCACGACGAGCCTGCGGGTGGTGGTGCCGGCTGCGGTCAGCGGCATCGTCGCGGCGCTGCTGCTGGGCGTATCGCGGGCGATCGGCGAGACGATGATCGTGGCGATCGCCGCGGGGGCGAGCGGAGGGTCGCTCTTCCAGCTCAACCCGCTGCTCCCAGGCCAGACGATGACCGCCGCCATGACGTCGCTGGCGATCGGCTCGGACCAGGTGAGCGGCGCGGCCCTGACCTTTGACAGCCTCTTCTTCGTGGGGCTGCTCCTGTTTGCGGTCACGCTGAGCCTCAACCTGCTGAGCGAGGCCTTCGTGCGGCGCGTGCGGAGCCGCTACTGATGCGCGGGCTGGGAACGGCCGGCGCCCCTTCCGCGACCGATCTGGTGACGCGACGGCTTCGCGGTGGAGCCTTCGATTGGCGCAGCGCCCTGCTGGAGGGCGCGATGCTGCTGGCCTTGCTGTTGGCTTTCGGCGTCCTCTTCGTGCTTCTTGTTGATATCGTGCAGCAGGCGCTCCCGGTGCTCACCGAACGTCCGATCGACTTCCTCACCTCGCCGGTCTCGTCTCGCCCAGCCCGCGCAGGGATCGTCCAGGGTCTCGGTGGGTCGCTGCTGCTCATGGTCTTCGTGGCGCTGATCGCGCTACCGCTGGGAATCGGCGCCGCGGTCTACCTGGAGGAGTACGCCAGGGATCGGCGCCTAACCCGCTTCATCCGGACCAACATCCGCAACCTGGCCGGCGTGCCCGCCATCGTGTACGGGCTGTTGGGCCTGGCCGTCTTCGTCTCCCTGCTGGGGATGGGGCGCATCCTGATCGCCGGCGCGCTCACGCTTGCCGTACTGGTATTGCCGATCGTGGTGATCACCGCCTCGGAGGCTCTGCGGGCGGTCCCCGACAGCATCCGGGAGGCCGCGCTCAGCGTGGGTGCGACGCGCTGGGAGACGGTGCGCGGCCACGTGCTGCCCTACGCGGCACCGGGGATCCTGACCGGCACCATCCTGTCACTGGCACGCGCCTTCGGCGAGACCGCGCCGCTCCTCATGGTGGGGGCGGTGGCCGGCACCTTCAGCGCCCACGGCGGCCTGTTCGACCAGCTTTTCGGGCGCTATACCGCGCTGCCGACCATCGTCTACAACTGGGCCGGCCAGCCGCAGGAGGCCTTTCGCGCGCTCACCGCCGCGACGATCGTGGTACTGCTGGCGCTCATCCTGCTGGTCAACCTGACGGCCATCATCCTGCGCAATCGTTACGATAGGAACAGGTGATCTCTCGATGACCGTGAAAGTGGCGCCGCCACTGGCGGCGATATCGGGGGGGATCCAGGAGGTACCTCCGCGAATGACGCTGGTCACGCGCTCGACAGCCGATGAGACGGTCGGCGAGGCGGAGGTCGTCTTCGAGGTCCAGGAGTTCAGCGCCTATTACGGCTCGTTTCGGGCGCTCCGCGAGATCAACCTGCAGATCCGCGAGCACCAGGTGACCGCCATCATCGGTCCATCCGGCTGCGGCAAGACCACTCTGCTCCGCTCCTTCAACCGCATGAACGACCTGGTCTCCACCGCCCACTTCGACGGTCGCGTCCTCTACCACGGCGTCGACCTGTACGCGCCGGGAGTCGACCCGGTCGAGGTGCGACGGCGCATCGGG
Organism: Chloroflexota bacterium; assembly: GCA_031370085.1. Lineage (GTDB taxonomy): Bacteria > Chloroflexota > Limnocylindria > QHBO01 > QHBO01 > CF-167. The sequence goes on from JANMPX010000197.1 coordinate 8,917, forward strand.
ATGGTCTTCCAGAAGCCAAACCCGTTCCCCAAGTCGATCTATGACAACGTCGCCTTCGGCCCGAGGGTGGCCGGCTTCCGGGGAGATCTCGATGAGCTGGTCGAGGCCTCGCTGCGCCGAGCCGCGCTGTGGGACGAGGTCAAGGACAAGCTGCGCAGCCCGGGGACGGCGCTCTCGGGGGGTCAGCAGCAGCGGCTCTGCATCGCCCGCGCCATCGCGGTGGAGCCGGACGTGATCCTGATGGACGAGCCCTGCAGCGCACTCGATCCGGTGGCGACCCTGCGCATCGAGGAGCTGATGCATGAACTCAAGCAGAACTACTCGATTGTGATCGTCACGCACAACATGCAGCAGGCGGCGCGCGCCAGCGACATCACCGCCTTCCTGACGATGGGTGAGGACCGCGCCGGATACCTGGTCGAGATTGCGCCCACGCAGGAGCTCTTCACGCGACCGGGCGACCGCCTCACCGAGGACTACATCACCGGGCGGTTCGGCTGAGCGCCATGGACGAGCGGCCGATGGAATCTGGCACCCCGGCCGAAGGCCACGGCCACGTGGTGCGTCGCGGCTTTGAGGACGCACTGACCGCCACCAAAGAGGACGTGCTGCGCCTGGGATCGCTGGTCGAGAACGCGCTGGAACGGGCGGGGCGCGCGCTGGCCGAGCGCGACGTCGACCTGGCCGACGCAGTGCGCTGGGATGACGCCAACGTCAACGAGCTGCAGCGCGCGATCAACACCGGAATCACCCGCATCATCGCCACCCAGGCGCCGGTGGCCCGCGACGTGCGGGAGCTGCTGGCGCTGTACCACGCCGCAGCCGAGCTGGAGCGGATGGGCGACTACGCAGTCAGCATCGCCAAGCTGGCCCAGCAGCTGGCGGCCGAGCCGCAGACGCCGTTGCTGCACCAGATCCCCGAGATGGAGCGCCAGTGCCGATCGCAGTTGCGGGCCGCAATGCGCGCCCTGGTCGATGTCAGCGAGTCGGAGGCGCGGGCGGTGTGCGCCGGCGACGACGAGCTCGACCATCTCTACAACGACGCGTACGAGGACGCCGTTGCGCTCATGGAGGCGGCCCCGCAGCATGCCCGCCAGGCGACCCACATGCTGTTCGTGGCCCATCACCTGGAACGCCTGGGGGACCGCGTCACCAACATCGGCGAGGACGTCGTCTTCCTGGTGACCGGGCAGATCGAGGATCTCAACCCCTGATCCGCAGGGCCGCCCGATGAAGCGTCGCATCCTGGTGGTCGAGGATGACCGGACCCTGCGCCAGGCGCTCGTCTTCAACCTCGAGCGCGAGGGCTACGCCGTAAGCGGCGCGGTCGATGGCGAGCAGGCGCTGGCCTCGATTCGCGACGGCCGGCTCGAACTGGTGCTGCTCGACCTGATGCTGCCGGGGATGAGCGGACTGGAGGTCCTGCGCCAGATGCGGGCCGAGCGGATCGACACCCCGGTGGTGATCCTGTCGGCGCGGGGCGACGAGATCGACCGGGTGGTGGGCCTGAAGGTTGGCGCCGACGACTACGTCGCCAAGCCGTTCAGCCGGCCCGAGCTGCTGGCGCGCATCGAGGCGGTCCTGCGCCGGGGGCGCCGTGCCGAGTCCGAGGCGCCTGGGGCCGATGAGTGGGTGCGGAGTGGGGCGCTCGAGATCGACATCGGTCGACGCCAGGCCACCTTCGCCGGGCAGTCGCTGCAACTGACGACCAAGGAGTTCGACCTGCTGGCACACCTCGCCTCACAGCCGGGCCGGATCTTCACGCGTGAGCAGCTCATCTCGCGCATCTGGGGGCTCGACTACGTCGGGGATGAGAGGACCGTCGACGTGCATATCAGCTGGTTGCGCTCCAAGCTGCGCGCCGAGGACGGGCACGACTACTTTCGGGCAGTTCGAGGAGTTGGCTACGCATTCGCGCCAAGGGCTGACAGCCCATGACCGATGCGCGCGCCGTCACCGCCTTCGAAGCGCTGCTGGCCCGCACCGGCGGGGCCGTGCTGCTGATCGTCGACGAGCGGTTGCGCATCGTTCGAGCCGGCAACGAGGCGGCGCTTCTCGCCGACCGGCCAGCCGCAGAGCTGCTGGGAATGAGCTTGATTGCTGCCTTCGGATCGGCGTCGCTTGACGCGGTGGCTCGCGAGGCGCTCGACTCGCGACAACCGGCCCTTGGGGAGGCGCAGGTCGGCCAGCTCGGGAGTCGTTCCTTTACCGTTGATGCGGTACCACTCAACGGCGACGGCCTGGTCATCGCTCTGTCGGACATCACTCCGATCCGACGCGTGGAGCGCGTGCGCCGCGACTTCGTGGCAAATATCAGCCACGAGCTGCGGACCCCGCTCTCCTCGATCAAGCTGCTGGCCGAGACGATAGCGGCCGGCGCGATCAGGGATGCGGCCACCACCCAGGAATTCGCCGGGCAGATCGGCCGCGAGGTCGATCACCTTGCACAGCTTGTCGACGAGCTGCTCGACCTGTCGATGATCGAATCAGGCGAGAGCAAGCTCGTTGTCGAGGCGGTCGATCCGGGCCTCTTGGTGCGCGCCACTGCGGAACGGATCCATCCGATAGCCACCCGCCGGGGAGTGGCCGTCCAGGAGCTCGCGCCTCCCGCGGAAGGGGCCGCAGTGCGGGCATTGGCGGATCCGACGCGGCTCGGCCAGGCACTCGTCAACCTGGCACACAACGCGGTCAAATACAGCCGCCCCGGCGGCGAGATTCGTCTCGGCTGGGAGGTCAGGCCGGCATCGGTGCGCTTCGTGGTGGCCGACGACGGGATCGGCATCAGCGTGGCGCACCAGGCCAGGATCTTCGAACGCTTCTACAAGGTCGACCGGTCCCGCACGCGCGATGACAGCGGCGAGGAAGTGGTCACCGGGAGCGCCGGCCTTGGGCTGGCGATCGTGCGGCATATCGCGGAGGCGCAGGGGGGAGCTGCCGGGGTGGAGAGCGTCGAAGGGAGCGGCTCCACCTTCTGGATCGACATTCCGCGGGCGAGTACCTGAGCGAAACCGCGCGTCGCGCCGGCGGGGCGCGACGGACAATGACGGCTGGAATGGCCAAGACCGATAGCCTGACCCTGATCCGCGGCCTCCTCGACGCCGAGGCGCAGCGCGATGCGGCCGGCATCCTTGCGCGACTGACGTCCGACTTCAGCGAGGAGTATCCGCAGTCGGGTGAGCGAATCGCCGGCCCAGCCAACGCCGTGGCCGCGGCGCTCGCCGATCCGAACCCCCTGCTCGCGACCGCTCCCCGCCTGACGCCCTGTGGCGAGACGCTGCTGCTGGTCGAGGCCCGCGTGGCAGGGGCGACCGAGCAGCCATGGGTCGTGTCGCTGTACGAGCTGAGCGGCGCGCTGGTTCAGCGCCGAACAACCTATCTCGCGGCCCCGTTCGCGGCGCCGGCGTGGCGGGCGCGCTGGGTCGAGGCGATCCCGGACGACCCCACTGCCCTCGGCGCGGAGGCGGGTACGGAGGTCGAACATTCGCTGGTGCAACGCTACGCGCGGGCGCTGGCCGCCAACGACCTGGAGCGCCTGGGGCAGATGCGCCACGCCGAGTGGGTCGCCGACCTGCCGCAATCGGGCGAGCGATTCCGCGGGCACGTCGCGGTCGTCGGCGCAGACCGCGACTACCCCGGCGGGCTCCCCACCGGAGCCGAGCAGCGTCTGCGCGGCGCGGATGACCGCTGGGCGCTGACGCCGTCGTACGTGCCGCTGCGCATCGACGGACGCGGCCTGCACTGGGTCAGCGAGTCCGAGCTGACCTACGCCACCGGCGAACAGGTGCACGGCGTCGCTCTGCTCACCTTCCGCGATGGCAAGGCGATTGCGGAGCGCTGGTACTACTGCGCGGCGCTCGAGCCCGCTGCCTGGCGGCGGCCCTGGACGCAGGGATGATATGGTTGTGCCGTCAACCATGAGTACACCTGCGCCGATTCCCTCTCCGCGCGACCCGCGCCTGGACGCCTGGCGCGCCTTCCTGTTCGCCCATGCCCAGGTCCGCCGCCAGCTCGAGCGCGAGCTCCAGGCCGAGCAGGCGATGGGGCTGGCGGAGTACGAGGTCCTGCTCGTGCTCGCACGGGCCGACGACCGACGGCAACGCATGAGCGAGCTGGCAGAGCGGCTTGTCCTGTCGCGCAGCGGCGTGACTCGCCTGATCGATCGGCTGCAGGCCGCGGAGCTGGTCGAACGCGGCTCGTGCGACACCGATCGGCGCGGAGCCTGGGCGATCCTGACCGACGCGGGCTACAACCGCCTGCGCGACGCTTCACCGACCCACCTGCGTGGCGTGGGCCAGCATTTCCTGGACCGCATCCCCGCCGACGAGCTTGAGGCCATGCGCCGCACCCTCGAACGCGTGCTGGAGCCCACCTAGCCGCCCGGCGACGGGCTCGCGCCCGACAGCTGGCCGGCCGCATCGGCGCGCAGGCTGCGCACCATGGCCGCCCGTGCATCATCCGGAGCCAGCTGCAGGAAGCGATCGAACTGGCGGATCGCCTCGGTCGTGTTGCTGTCGCCCCGCAGTGCGATGAGGCCGCGGAAGAAGGGGATGTCGGGCTCGTCCCGCGCAACGCCCGCATACGAGTCGGTGGCTGCGCGCGCATCGGTCCAATCGTCGGCGGTGATGTAGGCCGTCACCAGGCGCCGGTAGGCGGACCGATTCTGCGGATCCAGCGAGATGAGGACCTGCAGTGCCACGGCCGCGCGGCGCAGCTCGTCGACGGTACTGCCGGCGAGGTAATCATCGGCCAGCTCGGAGAGCACGGTGATGTCGCGCGGATCCGCCGCCAGCGCGTTCAGCAGGCGCTGGATGTCGGCCAGCCGAGCCTTCTCCTGCGCCTGGGCGTCGGCCAGTGCCTGGTCGACCACGGTCCGCTCCGCCAGGCCGATGGGAGCCGGAAGCGCAAATCCCACGATCAACGCCGCGCCGAGGATCCCGGCCAACCAAATGGCCGCCCGGCGACCGCCGGGCTTCGCCAGTGGCCCTGGGCCGCCCCCGCGAGCCGCCTCCAGGTCGGCCAGGGTTGACGCGGCGCGAGCCTCGGCCTCGTCGCGCTGGCGCGCATAGCTGTCACCGTCGAGCGAGCCGGCGCGGCGATCAGCCTCGACATCATGCAGCGCCTCGAGCGCGACGCGATGGCGCAGTTCAGGCCCCTCGGTGTCCACGTCGGGCAGCGGGCTCACGGCATCTGAGCGCATCGGCCAGCCGATGACCGCGACCGTCACGCCCGCCAGGAGCAGCAGCAGGGCCCACTGCGCGAGGTCAGGCATCGAGCTCCTCCAGCTCCTCGCGAACGCGGCGGCGGAGCGAATCGGTGGAGCCGGATTCATCGGTTTCAGGTGCAATCGCGCGCCGCCCGCGGAGCAACCAGGCTGCGAGGGCCAGACCGCCGATCGCGAACACCAGGACCGGCAACCACCACGCGATCGCCGCGGTCGGCTCCAGCAGGATCCATTCCCCGTAACGGTCAACGAAATGCCGGCGGACCTGGTCCGGCGTCTGTCCGGCTGCCAGCAGCTCGACGATCTCACCGCGGATCGCGTTGGCCGCCGCGGTGTGCGATTCGGCGACCGAGAGCGACTGGCAGTCGGGGCAGCGCAGCTCGGCGGCGAGGTGGCGCGCCTGCTCGGCGGGCGTCAGCGGCTCGGCGGGCCGCAGCAGCCCCACGGCGACCAGCCCGCCCAGGGCCAGCAGCGCGGCAAGCGCGAGTGGCAGCACCCAGCGCCTCACGGCGTGATCCCCAGCGCCGTCAGCTCCTCAGCCACGATCGCGGCAGTCAGCGGGCCGACGTGGTGCGCCACCACGATCCCCGCTTCGTCCACAAAGAAGGTCTCCGGCGGACCGGTCACGCCGAAGTCGATCGTGATGCGGCCGTCGGCGTTCAGCACGTTCGGCCAGCTGACCTGTCCGTACCGTGCCAGGAAGCCGCGGGCGCCATCGGGCGTGTCATTGACCAGCACGCCGACCATCTGCACATCTCCACCATGGCGCGCAGCGAGGTCGAGCAGCACCGGGTGCTCCTCGACGCACGAGGGGATGCAGTAGCTGGCCCAGAAGTTGATGATCGCCGGCTTGCCGGCGAGATCGGCAGACGAGAAGTGATCGCCCTCCAGCGTGGTTCCGGCAAAGGCTGGCAGCGGCAAGCCGACCAGCGGCGAGGGGATCAGCCGCGGGTCGCGCCCGAGTCCCGTGAACAGCAGCCAGCCAAGCGGCAGCACCACCAGCGGCACCAGCAGCCAGCGCAGTCCGGTACGGCGCACTGGTCAGGCCCCCCTCAGTGGCTGGGGACGCCGGAGACGCCGATCGGGCCACATCGCAAAGATGGCGCCGGCCGCGACAACGCCTCCGCCGATCCAGATCCAGACGACCAGCGGGTTGACGAAGACGCGCAGGCTGATCGCCTGCGTCGCGCGGTCATAGGCGAGCAGGGTGACGTACAGGTCCTCGCCGATCCCGGTCAGCACCGCGGGGGTGGCGATCGCCGTGCTGGAATTGGGGTAGTCGCGCAGGGCAGTGGCCAGCTTGCCGCTCTGCCGCCCGGCCACCGTCAGCTCGGCCCGCGTCTCAAGGACCCGTGCGTCGGCAGGGAGGGGCTCGGTGACCAGCTGGTCGTAGGTCAGCGTGTAGCCACCCAGGCTCAGCTGCCCACCCGGCACCAGGGCCGCGGTGGTGTCCTTGCCCAGTGTGGCCGAGACGGCGATCGAGACCGCCATGACGCAGATCCCGACGTGCACGAGGTAGCCACCGTACCTGCGCCGATTTCGCGTCGCCAGTCGCCAGGCTGCAAGCGGTCCGGCCTCGCCGCGCGATCGGCCCCGGGCGCGTGCCCCACGGACCACCTCCTCGCCCATCACCACCAGCACGAATGCGGCCAGCCCCAGCGTGCCGACCGGGGCGGCATCGCGCAGGCCGAGTGCCAGTGCCGCGACGGCGGCGGCAACTCCGGCCAGGATCGGCAGGGCGAAGCGCTCCCGGATGGTTGCCCAGCTGGCACCTCCCCACGGAAGCGCCGGGCCGACCCCGGTCAGGAACAGGAGCGCCACGAAGATCGGCGCATTGACCCGGTTGAACCACGGCGTGCCGACGCTGGCACGCGCACCGCTGGTCGCCTCGACGATGAGCGGGTAGAGGGTGCCGAAGAGGACCGCGAAGGTGATCGTCAGGAAGAGCAGGTTGTTGGCCAGGAAGGCCGTCTCGCGACTGACCACCGCCCCCGGCGGACGGGTGTCGCGCAGCTCGGGGAGGCGCCAGACGAGGAGCCCAAGCGCACCGGCGAGGGTCAGCAGGATGGCCCCCGCGAACCATGGGCCGATCGCCGAGGCGGTGAACGAGTGGACGCTGACCACCACCCCAGAGCGTGTCAGGAAGGTGCCCACCAGGGTCAGCACGAAGGTGGCGATCACCAGGGCGTGGGTCCAGGTGCGCAGGGTGCCGCGCCGCTCGGCCACCATGCTGGAGTGGATGAAGGCGGTCGCCGTCAGCCACGGCAGGAGGGCCGCGTTCTCGACCGGGTCCCAGGCCCAGTAGCCGCCCCAGCCGAGCACCTCGTAGCTCCACCAGGCACCGGCCACGATCCCCGCGGTGAGAAAGATCCAGGGCACCAGCGTCCAGCGGCGCACGACCGCCAGCCACTCCTCGTCAGTGCGCCGGGCGATGAGCGCGGCCACTCCGAACGCAAACGGGACCGCCAGGCCGGTGTAGCCCAGGTAGAGGAGGGGCGGGTGCAGCCCCATGAACGGGTTGTTCTGGAGGAGCGCGTTCGGTCCGTTCCCCTCCGCCGCAACAGGTGTCACCCGCAGAAACGGGTCACCGGGCCAGGTCATCACCGCGAAGAAGAAGGCGGTGCCCAGCGCCAGCGTGGCCCCCACCCAGGGCATCAGCAGCGGCAGTCTGTCGCGGTAGCGGTGCAGCAACAGCGCCGCCCAGCCACTGGCCAGCAGCGTCCAGAAGAGGATCGACCCCTCCAGGGCGGCCCACAGCGAGATGATCGAGTAGAAAAGCGGCGTGGTGGTGGCGTTGTTGCGGACCACGTAGTTGACGCTGAAGTCATGCGACAGCAGCGAGACGACCATGGCGACCGATGCCAGCGCGGCAAGTGCGAACGCGGCCAACACGGCCCGTCGAGCCGAGGCGAAGACAACCCGATCGCCGCGTCGGCCGGCAACGATGAAGGCTCCGGCGGCATACAGGGTCGCCAGCAGGCCGATCACCACCGCGAGGTGTCCGAGGGTCGGGATCATGTGCCGGGGTCGATGACCTGCGGCGGAATGGCGCCATTGGTCGGCGCAACGTACTTCTCGTCATGCTTGACGATCACCTGGCTCGCCTCGAAGACGCCGTCAGCCCGCAGCTCGCCCTCCACAACTGCGCCGATCCCCTCCCGGAACGAGCGGGTCGGAGCGACCGTGCTGTGAACGGTGATCTCCTTCTTGCCATCGGTCAGCACGAAGGTAAGGTTCGTGGCGGGACCGCTGATGCTGCCCACCTTGACGAGGCCCCCCAGGCGCTCGACCTTCCCGATCTCGGCGGGGCCTCGCGCCAGCAGCTCAGTGGGCGTGAGGTAGTAGACGAGCGCGTTGCCGATCCCGCTGAAGGCCAGGTAGCCGACCACCGCGGCCACGGCCACCACACCGAGCAGGATCCCCCATCGGCTCCGTCCAATCGGGACCGGCGGAAGGACGGGCCGCGCCAGGGTCATGCGTGCCGATCGGGCGGCTGGGCAGCCTCGGCGTCGCGGCGGATGCGCAGGGATGCCTCGCGCGCGGCTCGCAGGCGCAGGGCCAGGGTGACGGCGTAGAGCGCCGCGCCGCCGAGGATTACCCCGTAGCCGGCGATCACGAAGCCGATGTCGCTCACGCCGGGGTCTCCTCAGCGCCGGAGTTCAGGGCTGCAGCGCGACGGGCGGCAGTGATCCGTCCCAGCCGGCCGTGCTCCTCGATCTGCCACTCGATGCGGGCCAGCTGGTAGCGGCGGATCATCAGGTAGCACCACACGATGGTGAACGCGCCGAGCATCCCCATCAGCGCCGCAACGAACTGGAGCGGCGCGCTCGGGTTGAGCAGCTTGCCCGGGTCCCCGATCGTGAAGCCCTGGTGAAGGCCGCGCCACCAGATGACGCTGAAATGGATGATCGGGATATCGAGCGCGGCGATGATGCCGACCACCGCGGCGCGCGTGGCACGACGCGCGGGGTCATCGGACAATCGGCGAAGCAGCAGGTAGCCGATCCCCAGCGCCAGCAGCAGCGCGGTGGTGGCCAGGCGCGGGTCCTCCCACTGCCAGAAGACGCCCCACACCGGGCGGCCCCACATCATGCCGCCCCAGATGGCGAAGGCAGTGAAGACGACCCCGACCTCGGCGGCGGCATGGGCGACCGCATCCAGGCGCAGGTCGCGACGCCACAGGTAGCCGATGCCGGCCAGCGCGGTGACCCCGAACGACAGCTCGCCCAGCCAGGCCGCTGCGACATGCGGGTACATGATCCGCTGGGCATCCCCCTGGTTCAGGTCGGCGGGCACCACGAAGAGGCCGAAGGCGGCCGCAGCGATGACGGCCAGCATCCCGACGATCCCCAGCATCCGCGTCTTCATGAGTCCTCCAGCAGGAAGCCGTAGGTCCCTGCCCCGGCGACCAGCATGACGATATCGAAGGCGGCGAGAAGCTGCAGCCAGGCACCAAGCTCACCGAAGGGATCGCCGGACAGCGCGGCGGTGGTGGCCTTGACCGCGGCCAGCAGCAGCGGAGCCACGATCGGCAGCATCAGCAGCGGGAGCATCACCTCGCGGGCCCGCATCCGCACGGTCAGGCCAGCATAGGCCGTCCCGACAGCGGCAAAGCCGATGGCGCCCAGTGCCACGGTGATCAGCAACGGCAGCAGGCTGGCGCCGATCGGGATGGCGTACAGGATCGCCACCACCGGCAGCAGAACCGCCCCCAGCGCCAGCATGGCGATGGCGCCCGCCAGCGCCTTGCCCGCGTAGATCGCGCGTCGGTCAACCGGGTAGAGGCCCAGCTGCTCCATGGCCCCGTCCTCCACCTCGACCTGGTGCAGACGCGCCACCGTCAGCAGTCCGCCGAAGACGATCGCCAGCCAGAGCAGGCCGGGCGCAGCCTCCGTCAGGCGCCGCGAATCGGGGCCCAGCGCGAACCCGAAGAGGAGCAGCACGAGCGCGGCGAAGAAGAGGGTCGAGCCGCTTGCCTGTCGCCCGCGCAGCTCGGAGAGGGCGTCCTTGCGGGCGATCGCCAGGGCGATGGTGGCACCGCGCCGCAGGGTGCTCATCGGTCCATTCCGGCGGGAAGGACGGCGCCGGCCAGGCTCGGCCAGGACAGATCCGCCTGTACCCCGCTGCCGCTTACCTCGGCGACCAGGCCACCGTCGAGCCGCAGGGTTGCATCGGCCATGCGCGCAACCCGCTCGGACTGGTGCGAGGCCACCAGCACCGTGATGCCGACCTCGTGCCAGCGCTCGAGGAGGCGGTCGACGAGCGCCATCCCGTCGCCGTCGAGGGCGGCGTGGGGCTCATCCAGGAGGACCAGCGAGGGGCGTGTCACCAGCAGCCGAGCAAGCGCCAGACGCTTGCGCATGCCCGCCGAGAAGGTTCGCACCCGGTCGTGCGCCACCGCGGTCAGGCCCACCTCGTCGAGGGCGTCGCGTACCACGGCGACTGCCTCGGTCGCGCCCCAGCCGAGCATGGTGGTGGCGAAGTGCAGGTTCTCCGCGGCGGTCAGGTCGTCATAGTGGCCGGTCGCATGCGGCAGATAGGCGATGCGCGTGCGCACAATCTCCGGGTGACGCAGCGCGTCCACGCCGTCGATGTGCAGCGCCCCGAACGACGGGCGGATGGCTGTCGCCAGTATCCGGAGCAACGTCGTCTTGCCGGCGCCGTTCGGGCCGAGCAGCGCGACCATGCGGCCCATCTCGACGGTGACCGAGACACCGGCCAGCGCCGGGCTCCGTCCGAAGAGCCTGGCGAGGTCGACGGCCCTGACCGCCGGAGGGGGATTCTGCTGCGTCCCGGCGAGCCGGGGCGCGACGTAGATGGTGGTCTGCGGCATGCTCGAGCGCGGGGGCGGATGGAGATGGAGGCTGAGTGTGCGGTGCGCCCGCGGGCGCGTCAAATCCTGCTGGGCACCTCTCGGCAGCCGATCAGCCTATGGGCTGGACCAATCCAGGATCGGCACTTCGCCCCAGCCCAGGTGTTTGATCAACTCCGGTTTGCCGGCGTCCGCAGCCACGATCCACGCGTCGCTCCCGGGCCCGGTTGGCTGGCGCCCTCCGCCATTCTCCTGCTCGACCCACTTCGTGGCGAAAGAGTCCCCGGACACGAAGACGATCCTGTCTCCGTCGGGAGACCAGCCAATGATGGAGCACGCATCAGCGACGACCTCACGCGGCTCGGCAGCCCCCGCATCGAAGACAAGCAATCGACCCTTGCCTTTGGTGAGCGGATCGATGATCGCGATCCGGCGGCCGTCGGGCGACCAGCGTGGTCCTGAGAAGCATGTCTCGTGGCCGACGTAGACGCCGTCGGGGACGGCAGGCAGCAGATCGCGAATCGGGCTGCCCTGCAGGTCGATGATCAGCCCTCCGACAAAGCCCAGGCTCCTGCCGTCGGGTGCCCACGCGCTCACCCACCCCGGGGGCAGCGTCCGCGAGATCGGGTGCACCGAGCCGCTGGCCACATCCAGGAGGTAGAGCTGGGTGGCCGACCCCGGCGCCGAGCACGGATACTCACAGTTGGTGGTCTCGAGCAGGATCTGCGAACCATCCGGCGACCACAGCATTCCGTTGAATCCTGCGGTGACCGCGACCTGCTCCGCAACGAAGATCGTCCGGGGCGCCGAGCCGGGGTGCTCAAGATCGTAGATCGTCACCGCGCCTGCCACGAGGTCCCCGTGCCAGGCGACGTAGCGGCTGTCGGGCGACCATGCCGTCCCGCCGTTCGATCCCTTCCAGGAGACCACCGGCGTGGGCACGCCGTAGGCGCCGCGGGGTGCGTTCGGGTCGGTGCTGACGACCCCCATGCCTGGCCCGGGGATGTGGGCCATGCCCCATCGGCCATCCGGCGACAGCCCCAACCCACCTGTCGGGGTGCCGACGCGGACCTGGAGTCCGGGGGGCATCGGCGGCGGTGCAAGGGCGATACCGATGGCCGCCAAGGCGGCAAGCAGCAGGACCAGGATCAGCAGCGACCATGCCGTGGACCAGCCACGGACGAGCGCAGTACGCCGCTGCGGCACCGCATCGGTGGCCCGCAGGATGTCTGCGAGCAGGTGGCCGTCAGGGCTCGCCGAGCGCTCCTCGAGCCGGCGCGCGATCAGCTCATCGGTCAGTCGGTAGAGGGTGTTCATGCTTCGGCCTCCAGGGCCCGCTCCAGCGCGCGGCGGGCGGTGTGCAGACGAGATTTCGCCGTACCGACCGGCACACCGAGTTGGCCGGCGATCTCGGCCAGCGGCAGCTGATGGAGGTGGTGCAACACCAGGATCGAGCGCTGCGCCGCGCTGAGACGGTCGAAGGCGGCATTGAAGGCGGCCCGGTCAACCACCCCGCCTTGTGAATCGGGGGCGCCCATTTCGAGGCCGCTCAGCTCCATCTCGCGCGACCGATGTCGCTTGCGGATGGCGTCCCGACAGCCATTCAGGATGACGCGGTTGAGCCAGGCGTCGAACTTGGCGACGTCTCGCAGGCGCGGCAGGTGCACCCAGGCGGCGATGAATGCCTCCTGTGTCGCGTCGCGGGCGTCCGCCTCGTTTCCCAGGATCGCGCAGGCGGTGCGAAAGGTGCGATCCAGCCGACTCTCGACCAGCTGCTCGAAGGCATGCCGGTCGCCGCGCGCCGCCATCTCGACCAGCGTGTCGCCGGCGGTACTCGCTGCGGGGAGCGCGGTCCTCAACGGTTGCACGTGCGATCGGGGGCGAGGTTCATCGACCTACTGACGTCCGACATTGGGTCGAGGTTCATCCACAGCAGCGATTAGCCACCCCGGAGAATTCTGCGACATGCGCGAGCTCGGGGCGGCTGAGGTGGAGGCTGAGTGTGCGGCGCGCGTGCAAGGGCGTCAATCTTCCGGAGGTGGTGAAACCCCACTCGTATGAAAGACCGATACGGCCGCAGTGCGGTCCCCTTCGTCAGCGAGGAACACCCTTCATGTCACACCCGCCGTTGGTCCCCCTGGCCGGCCGCCGATGGATGGCTCTGGCCGCAGGGGCGATCCTGACCCTGGCGCTCGCCGCATGCAGCAGCGCCCCCAGCCCCACCCCCAGGAGCAGTGTGGCGGCCAGCATGAGCACGGCAGGCGTCGCCAGCGCCACCCCGACCGCCAGCGCGGTGCCGAGTGCCAGCCAGGCCGCGAGCGCGCGCTGCGTGGCGACCCCGGACGCCTCGCCCAACGCCACGATCAAGATCGCCAGCTTCGCGTTCGGCGCTGCGGTGACCATCCCGGTGGGACAGGTGGTCGCGTTCACGAACCAGGATGCAGTGGCGCACACCGTGACCGAGGGTACCGGCGGTCAGGCTGCCGATAACGCCTGCGTCGACGAGCTTGCGGGTGCGGGGAGCAGCGTGATCGTCACCTTCAACCAGCCAGGCGACTACCAGATCACCTGCAAGATCCACCACACCATGCAGACCGTGGTGCACGTCCAGTAGGCGACCGGCCGGGTTCCTGCTAGGCGGGGTGGGGCACCCGCAGCTCCACCTTGCCGCAGGACCCGCAGGCGAGCACCTCCAGATTCAGCTTCCCCTCGCCAAGCTCCGCGAACTCGCCGAACAGGAGCTTCCATCCGCCGGTGGTCCCGCCCATGCGGAACTCCTCGATGCCCATCGACTGGATCGGCTTTCCGCAGCGCAGACACCCGTCTGCCGCGCGGCCGCCGGCAACCTCGTCCACGTGTCACACCATCCTTCATGCTTCCGGGCGACTACCCGATCACGTGCACCATCCACGGCTCGATGCAGACGATCATCCACGTTCGGTAAGCGGCGTAATTCTCACGCGCGGGGGCGTACGGCCA
>JANMPX010000212.1:0-2889 GCA_031370085.1 Chloroflexota bacterium
TACCTGAACCGGACGGTCCTAGACAGGAGTTAGGTAAGCTTTGCCTGCAGGGTTCGGGTCAGCGGTAATTGGAGTTGCTGCCCTGTTGATGCCACCAACTGTCTCGCCGACCTGAGGTCTCACGCCCACCGCGTTCACAGGCCTCCGACGTACGCCTTTTCCCCGTGCAGCGCCTCGTCCAGCCCCATCTCCTCGGCACCCGCCGCGACCTTCACCGGGGTGACCCGATCAATCAACCACAGCATGCCGAACGTGAAGCCGAAGGCCCAGACCGATGAGACGGCCACCGCCACCAGCTGCTTGAAGAAGAAGGCCCCATTGCCCGAGACCAGGCCGTTGGTGCCGGCCGGATTGAAGGCCGTGCTGGCGAAGACGCCGAGCAGCACGATCCCCAGGAAGCCCCCCACCCCGTGGACGCCCCACACATCCAGCGCGTCGTCCCAGCTGAGCCGGTTCTTGAGCTCCACCGCGAAGAAGCAGACCGCTCCAGCCGCAATCCCGATGATCACCGCGGTGACCGGGGAGACGTAGCCCGCGGCCGGGGTGATGGTCGCCAGGCCGGCCACCGCGCCGGTCAGCAGCCCGACGAAACTGGGGCGCTTCTCTCGCCACCAGCCGACCGCCAGCCAGGTAATTGCCGCAAACGAGGCGGCGATGTCGGTGTTCAGGAAGGCGATCGCGGTCACCGAGTCGACCCGGAACTCACTGCCGGCGTTGAAGCCGTACCAGCCGAACCAGAGCAGCCCGGTTCCCAGCGCCACCAGCGGGATGCTGTGTGCGCCGGCATCCTTGACCTTGCGTCGGCCGACGTACAGGACCGATGCAAGCGCCGCCAGCCCGGCGATGTTATGCACCACGATGCCGCCGGCGAAGTCGAGCACGCCCCACTTCTGCAGGATCCCGCCGCCCCAGATCATGTGCACGAACGGGAAGTAGACGAACAGCAGCCACAGCGTCAGGAAGGCGAGATACGCCTTGAAGGTGACGCGATTGGCGAAGGCGCCGGTGATCAGCGCCGGGGTGATGACCGCGAACATCATCTGGTAGGCCACGTGCACGATCAGCGGAATGCCCGGCGTCGGCGATGGCGTGTCGAGCGTTATGCCGCGCAGAAAGGCCATGTCCAAGTTGCCGATCACGCCTCCGACATCGCCGGAGAAGCAGAGCGAGTAGCCGACCGCGAACCAGATCACGGTCGTCAGGCCCATCGACACGAACGACTGCATCATGATCGTCAGCACGTTCTTGCGGCTGACCAGGCCCCCATAGAAGAAGGCCAGGCCCGGGGTCATGAGCATCACCAGGCTGCTGCACAGCAGCATGAATCCGGTGTTGCCGGTGTCGATCGTCATCGGTATCTCCTGCTGGGCGGCGAATGGTGGATTCTGGGGACCGGCCGCGGCGCGCGTCAATGGGGGAATGCCACCTCATTTCGGCGCTCGCCATGGCAGAGGCCGACTACACTCCGCCACGTGCAGCTCACGCCCCGCGAGGCCGACAAGCTCCTCATCTACGTGGCCGCCGACCTCGCGCGGAGGCGCCGCGCCAGGGGGCTGCGGCTGAACCTGCCGGAGGCGACCGCCCTCATCACCGAGGCGATGCTGGAGGGGGCGCGCGACGGCAGGAGCGTCTCGCAGGTGATGGCCCTGGCCCGCCAGGTGCTGACGCGCGCTGACGTGATGGACGAGGTCCCCGAGCTGCTGCCCGTTGTCCAGGTGGAGGCCACCTTCCCCGACGGCACGAAGCTCGTCTCGTGCCACGACCCGATCCCATGAGCGGCGCCGGACCGATCGGCGGGTACACCCATCCCGAAGGGGAGATCGACCTGCATGCGGGTCGACCGATCCTCGAGCTGGCGGTGACCAACACCGGCGACCGGCCGATCCAGGTCGGCTCGCACTACCACTTCGCCGAGGCGAACCGCGCCCTGCGCTTCGACCGCCTGGCAGCCTACGGGCAGCGCCTGGCTATCCCGGCCGGGACGGCGGTCCGCTTCGAGCCCGGCGAGGCGCGCAATGTCGATCTGGTCCCCTTCGGCGGCCGGCGAATCGTCACCGGCGGCCACGGCCTGGTCGGTGGCGCGCTGGACGAGGTGGGGGCGCGCGAGCGATTCGCCGCGGCGCTCCGTGAACGAGGCTTCGAGGCGTGAAGATCGAGCGCCGACGCTACGCGGAGCTGTACGGGCCGACCGCCGGGGATCGCTTTCGCCTCGCCGACACGAACCTCGTCTGCGAGGTCGAGCGCGACCTGACCGTTCCGGGAGAAGAGGCGGTCTTCGGCGGCGGAAAGTCGATCCGCGACGGGATGGCGCAGTCATCATCGGTCACGAACGCGGAAGGTGCGCTGGACCTGGTGATCACCAGCGCGGTGGTGATGGACCCGCTGATCGGGATCGTGAAGGCCGATATCGGAGTCCGTAGCGGGCGGATCGTGGGGATCGGCAAGGCCGGCAACCCCGACATCATGGACGGCGTCTCGCCCGACCTGGTGATCGGCCCGGGGACCGAGGTCATCTCCGGCGAAGGGCTGATCGCCACACCGGGAGGGGTCGACAGCCACGTGCACATGATCAGCCCGCAGCAGGTCTGGTCGGCGCTCTCCAACGGGATCACCACCATGCTCGGCGGTGGTACCGGCCCGGCGGACGGCACGAACGCGACCACCGTCACGCCGGGGCCGTGGAACATCGGTCGCATGCTGCAGGCGGCCGAGAGCCTGCCGGTCAACTGGGGCGTCTTCGGCAAGGGCAATGCCAGTCGCCCCGAGGCGCTGCGCGAGCAGATCCATGCCGGTGCCTGCGGGCTCAAGGATCACGAGGACTGGGGTACCACCCCCGCCGTGATCGACATGTCGCTGCGCGTCGCGGACGAGGAGGATGTGCAGGTCGCG
>JANMPX010000131.1:0-2916 GCA_031370085.1 Chloroflexota bacterium
GGCGTCTGCGCCGCACTCGGGAACCTCGAGGAGGACCACTGGCGCTGGCACTGGTTTGACACGGTCAAGGGCGGCGACTACCTGGTCGACCAGGACGCGGCCGAGGTGATGTGCCGGGAAGCGCCCGAGACGGTCATCAACCTCGAGCACCTTGGCCTCCCCTTCAACCGCACCCCGGAGGGGTTGATCGACCAGCGGCGCTTCGGAGGCCACACCCGTAACCAGGGCGAGGCGCCGGTCCGTCGGGCATGCTTCGCCGCCGACCGTACCGGCCATGCCATCCTGCAGACCCTGTACCAGCAGTGCATCAAGCACGACGTGGCGTTCTACGACGAGTACCAGGTCCTCGACCTGCAGATGCCCGACGGGCCGGGCGGTGCCGTCACCGGTGTGATCGCGCTGCAGCTCTCCACCTCCGAGCTGCACTCATTCCGGGCGAAGGCGGTCCTCTTCGCCACGGGCGGCTTCGGCAAGATGTTCAAGGTCACCAGCAACGCCCACACGCTCACCGGCGATGGGGTCGCGATCAGCTATCGACGTGGCCTGCCGCTGGAGGACATGGAGTTCTACCAGTTCCACCCGACCGGCATGTACAAGCTCGGATTCCTCCTCTCCGAGGCGATGCGCGGGGAGGGCGGCTTCCTGGTGAACGGTCTCGGGGAGCGCTTCATGGAACGCTACGCGCCGACCATGAAGGACCTCGCCTCGCGCGACGTGGTGAGCCGCAGCATCTACCTGGAGATCGCCGAGGGACGGGGGATCGACGGCAAGGACTACGTCCATCTCGACGTGAGGCACCTGGGTGCCGAGGTGCTCAACAAGAAGCTGCCCGACATGAGCGGCTTCATCCGCACCTACTTCGGCATCGAGCCGCTCACCGACCTCGTGCCGATCCAACCGACCGCCCATTACGCGATGGGCGGGATCCCCACCGACATCGACGGGCGAGCCCTGGCCGATGAAAAGGGGACGCTGGTGCCCGGCTTCTACGCGGCGGGCGAGTGCGCCTGCGTCAGCGTCCACGGGGCGAACCGGCTGGGCACCAACTCGCTGCTGGACATTCTCGTGTTCGGGCGCCGAGCCGGAATCGCGATGGCCGATGCCGTTCGCCGTGCGCCGGCCCCGGTGCCCGACGGCGCGGCCGAGGCTGGGGTGGGGCTTGGGCTGGCGGACCTCCTTGCACGCGCCCGCGGCGAGCGCCCGGCCCCGATCCGCGCCGACCTCCAGGAGGTGATGTTCACGCACTGTGGGGTGTACCGCACCGCCGCGCTGCTCGAGGAGGGTCGGCAGCGCGTGCACGCCCTGCGACAGCGGGCGGAGCACCTGGTCGTCGAGGACAAGGGGACCCGCTACAACACCGACCTGGCCGATGCGCTGGAGCTCGGCTTCCTGCTCGATTGCGCCGAGGCGACCATCGAGTCGGCGGCTGCCCGGCACGAGAGCCGAGGCGGACACGCGCGGGATGACTTCCCCGACCGTGACGACAAGCGCTGGCTCAAGCACACGTTCGCCTTCCGGGCCGCCGGAGGAGGCGCACCGCGCCTCGCCTACCGGCCGGTGACGATCACCGAATTCAAGCCCAAGCCACGGGTCTACTGACCGATGGACGTGCAGCTGCGCATCAAGCGCTTCGATCCGGACAGGGACACGGAGGCGCACTGGGAGGAGTACGCGGTCCAGGCCGATCCGACCGACCGCGTCCTCGACCTGCTCCACCAGGTCAAGTGGTACCAGGACGGCACGCTCACCTTCCGTCGCTCGTGCGGGCACGGCGTCTGCGGGTCTGATGCGATGCTGATCAATGGCCGCAATCGCCTTGCCTGCGAGTACCTGGTCAAGGATGCGGGGCCGAAGGTGACGGTCGAGCCGGTGCGCGGCAGCCGCGTGATCAAGGATCTGCTGATCGACCTCGACGGCTTCTGGGAGAAGTACCGCGCCGTGATGCCGTACCTGGTCGCCGATGAGGTGCCTGCCGACGGTCGCGAGCGGCGTCAGTCGCCGGACGAGCGGGAACGCTTCGAGGACACCAGCAAGTGCATCCTGTGCGGCGCCTGCACGACGGCCTGCCCTTCCTTCTGGAGCAACCCCGATTACATCGGCCCTGCGGCGATCGTCAACGCCCACCGGTTCATCTTCGACAGTCGCGATACCGCAACGGAGGAGCGGCTGCAGATCATGGCCGATGCCGACGGGGTGTGGCGCTGCCGCACGATCTTCAACTGCGTCGAGGCCTGTCCCCGCGGAATCAACATCACCCGCGCGATCCTGGAGGTCACGGCCGAGGTCGAGAAGGGACGGCGTGGCTGAGCCAGCCCCGAGCCGTCTGCTCATCTACACCGACGGGGCGGCTCGCGGCAATCCCGGCCCGGCAGGCCTTGGAGCGTTCATCCGGGACGCCGAGACCGGGCGGGTCGTGGCCGAGCTGGCCCGCTTCCTGGGAATCCGCACCAACAACTACGCGGAGTGGACCGCGGTGGAGGTTGCCCTCGAGGAGGCGCTCAGGCTCGGCGCCTCGTACGTCGACCTGCGAATGGACTCGGAGCTCGTGGCGCGGCAGATATCGGGGCGCTACCGGGTCAAGCACGCCGACCTGCGGCCGATCCACGCGCACGTGATGGCCATGCTCGGCGAGCTGCGCGGCTACACGGTGGCCCACGTGCCCCGCGAGCTGAACAAGGACGCCGATCGATTGAGCAACATCGCCGTTGATGAGCGGCGATAGGTACAATGGGCTCCCTGGAGGCGGCTGGACGGCCGCGGACACGCGTGCCGAAAGGCGGTGTTCGAGGAAAGTCCGGGCTCCACAGAGCAGGCTCGCGGGTAACGCCCGTCCGCCGTGAGGCGAGGACCAGCGCCACAGTGACGATGCCCGCGCAAGCGGGAGTGAAACGCGGCAAGCTCGAGCCGGAGCAAGAC
>JANMPX010000283.1:0-2339 GCA_031370085.1 Chloroflexota bacterium
AACGCCTCGCCGCTGCCGCTCCCCCCGGACCACATGGCATGCGCCATCTGGAGCGTCTCCTCCAGCATCTCGAACCGCTCGCCGAGCGGCGGGAAGGCGAAGCCAAGGCCGACCGACTCCTCCTCGTTCCAGGCCGCCCCAATGCCGAACCAGGCGCGGCCGCCGGAGAGCACATCGAGCGTGGTCGTCGCCTTGATCCAGAGCCCCGGCTGGCGATAGTGAATCCCGCCGACCATCAGGCCGAGCCGCGCCCGTTCGGAGTTCGCCGCCATGAAACCGAGCGCGGTCATCCCCTCCAGCATCGGCGCCTCGGGCGGACCGAGGCCGCGGATCTGGAAGAAGTGGTCCATCACCCAGATCGAGTCGAAGCCGGCGTCATCGGCCGTCCGGGTAACCCGTGCGAGGGTTTCCCCGATCAGGTTGGCCCCTCCAGGCCAGGTGAAGGTGTTGATCTGAAGGCCGAACTTCACGGCGTAATCCTTTCGCCCGCGGCGGCTGTCCCGAGCACAGTGCCATAACGCTCAGAGGTCGCGAGTTCAACCTCAGTCCGCTAATCTCATGCCCCAAGTGTGGTGTGGGAGCGGCCTTGCTGATCTGCTCGAACTGCGGAACGGAGAACAAGGCGGGTCGGCAGTTCTGCGTCGAGTGCGGGTCGTCCCTCGTCGCCGGCTGCCCCAACTGCGGCAGTTCCATCGAGCCCTCCGAGAAGTTCTGCGGCACGTGCGGAACGCCGATTGGCGGGCCGCGCCAGTCAGCCGCTGCTTCAGCCTCGGCCCCCGTCGCCGAACGTCGCCTGGTCAGCGTCCTCTTCGCCGATCTTGTCGGCTTCACCGCGTTCGCCGAGGGGCGCGACGCGGAGGACGTGCGCGACATGCTCACGCGCTACTTTGATCTCGCTGCCGATGTGATGACCCGTTAGGGCGGGACGGTCGAGAAATTCATCGGTGACGCGGTCATGGCCGTGTGGGGCACACCGACCGCCCACGAGGACGACGCGGAGCGAGCGGTTCGGGCCGCTCTCGAGCTGCTCGACGCGGTCCACAGCCTCGGCCCGACGATCCAGGCGCGGGCCGGCGTCCTGACCGGGGAAGCGGCGGTCACGCTTGGCGCGACGAACCAGGGCATGGTTGCCGGCGACCTGGTCAACACTGCCTCCCGGCTTCAGTCGGTCGCCCCGCCCGGCGTGGTCCTCGTCGGAGAGGCGACCCAGCGCGCGGCAAGCAAGGCGATTACCTTTGAAGAAGCCGGCGAGCAGACGCTCAAGGGCAAGACCAGCCCAGTCCCCGCCTGGCGCGCCCTGCGGATCGTGGCCGAGGTCGGCGGGCGCAACCGCAGCGAGGGACTCGAGGCCCCATTCGTCGGCCGCGACGAGGAGTTTCGCCTCCTCAAGGAGCTGTTCCACGCTACTGGGCGCGAGAAGCGCACGCGACTTGTGTCGGTCATTGGTCCGGCCGGGATCGGCAAGAGCCGGCTCGCCTGGGAGTTCCTCAAGTACATCGACGGCCTGGTCGACAGCGTGTGGTGGCACAACGGCCGGAGCCCCGCCTACGGCGAAGGGATCACCTTCTGGGCCCTGGGCGAGATGGTCCGTGGCCGGTGCGGCCTGGCGGAAACCGACGACGAGGCCACCACCCGGGCGAAAGTGGCAGAGATCCTGGCAGAGCACGTCGCTGACCCCGAAGAGCGGCGCTGGATCGAGCCTGCCCTGCTTGTCCTGCTAGGCGTCGAGTCAGGCATCGGCTCCGAGCAGCTGTTCGCGGCCTGGCGCACATTCTTCGAGCGCCTCAGCGTCTCTGGCGCTGTGGTGCTCGTCTTCGAGGACCTGCACTGGGCCGATAGCGGCACGCTCGATTTCATCGACCACCTGCTCGAATGGAGCAGGGGCCACCCCATCTACCTCGTCACCCTGGCCCGGCCCGAACTGATCGAGAAGCGTCCGGACTGGGGTGCTGCGAAGCGCCACTTCGTGTCAATCTTCCTGGAGCCACTTACCGAGCCGGCCATGCGCGAACTCCTCGCTGGGCTCGTCCCAGGGCTCCCCGAAGCCGCCAGCCGGGCGATCGCGTCGCGTGCCGGCGGCATCCCACTGTACGCGGTCGAGACGGTCCGCATGCTCCTCAGCGAGGGCCGCCTGAAGGAAGAGGCGGGCGTCTACGTCCCCGTCGGCGACCTCACGGCCCTGGCCGTGCCCGAGACCCTGACGGCGCTCATCGCCTCGCGACTGGACGGCCTCGATCCGGGCGACCGAACGCTGGTCCAGGATGCCGCTGTCCTCGGGCAGAGCTTCACCCTTGAAGCGCTGTCTGCCGTCTCGAGCCTGGATGTCGTGGAGCTCGAGC